>NZ_BACW01000670.1:0-2205 GCF_000333315.1 Curtobacterium sp. B8 | reverse complement strand
GGACGGCCCCGGAGACGACCGCGACGAGCGCCGGCGGCAGCGCGGACCGCAGCGTGGGTCGGGCGGGTTCACGGACCCATGCCGGTCGGAACCACCAGACCGCGAGGAACAGCACGAGGAAGAACGCGAACGCCAGGCCGGTGGGACGGGTCATGCCGAGCAGCAGCACCACGGGGAGCATCGTCCACCAGCGGCGGTCGACCGCGAGGAGCAGCGCCACCAGCAGGAGGAACAGGCCCATCGCCTCCGCGTACGCGACCTGGAACATGACCGAGGTCGGCGCGACGCACAGCAGCACGGTGGCGAACGTCGCACGCGGCGCATCGAGGAAGCGGCCGACGAGCCGACGGAACACGAGCGCCGCACCCCAGCCCGCCACGAGGGACACCGTGACCGCCACCGCCTCGAACGACGCTCCGGTGAGGAGCATCAGCCCGCGCACGAGGAACGGGTACGCCGGCATGAAGGCCCACGCGTTCTCGGTGACGTGCCCGGCTGCGTCCACCGGCAGTGTGGAGGGGTAGCCCCCGGTGGCGATGACGCGGTACCAGGCGCCGTCCCAGATCGATGCGAAGGCCAGGTAGGACGGGTGCTCGGCCGTGAACGAGTTCGCCGACTGCACCGCCGCGAAGCCCTGCATCATCACGGTGGTGACGGTGCGGGCGAGGACGTAGACCACGGTGATCCGCGCCCACCACGGCACCGCACGGTAGCGAGCTCGCCACCGGACGGCCGAACGGGACCGTGCGCGGAGCGTCCCGCCGGTCGTCAGGCGGTCAGCCACCGACGGAGGCCGTCCTCGACCGAGGTGATCTGCGCGAGCGGGACCTGCTCGTCGTCGTGGTGCGCGAAGACCGGCTCGCCCGGGCCGTAGTTGACCGCGGGGACCCCGAGGGCGGAGAAGCGGGCGACGTCGGTCCAGCCGTACTTCGGCCGGGGCGCGGGACCGCCGACCGCGGCGACGAACTCCTGGGCGAGCGGCGCGTCCAGCCCGGGGCGGGCGCCGGCGGCGAGGTCGACGATCTGCACGTCGTACCCGTCGAACAGCTCGCGGATGTGCGCGACGGCCTCGTCCGCGCTACGCGACGGGGCGAACCGGTAGTTCACGTGGACCATGACCTCGTCCGGGATCACGTTGCCGGCGATGCCGCCCGTGATGCCCACGGCGTTCAGGCCCTCGCGGTACTCGAGCCCGTCGACCGTGACCGTGCGCGGCTCGTACGCCGCGAGCGTCGCGAGGACCGGAGCAGCCTTGTGGATCGCGTTGTCGCCGATCCAGCTCCGGGCACTGTGCGAGCGCTTGCCGTACGCACGGACCTCGGCGCGGAGGTTGCCGTTGCACCCGCCCTCGATCTGCGCTCCGGACGGCTCGCCGAGGATGGCGAAGTCGCCGGCGAGGAGCTCCGGCCGGGTCCGCGCCAGGCGACCGAGGCCGTTCAGCGCGTCGCTCACCTCTTCGTGGTCGTAGAAGACCCACGTCACGTCGTTCGTCGGCTCGGCGAGGTCGTACGCGAGCTTCAGCTGCACGGCGACGCCGGCCTTCATGTCGACGGTGCCGCGGCCCCAGAGGATCTCGGTGCCGTCCTCCGCCGTGCGGAACTCGGTCGGCAGGTTGTCGTTGAGCGGCACGGTGTCGATGTGCCCGGCGATGACCACCCGGCGGTCGCGGCCGAGGGTCGTCCGCGCGACGATCGCGTCGCCGTCGCGCGTGACCTCGAGGTGCGGCAGCGGCGCGAGGGCCGCCTCGATCGCGTCGGCGAGGGCGCCTTCGTTGCCCGACACCGACTCGATGTCGCAGATGGCACGCGTGATGTCGATGGACGAGGCGGTGAGGTCGAGCGGCTCCGGCATGCGGGCAGCCTACCGGCCGACCCTTGCCACCCCCACCGAGCCCACCACCTGTGGAACGTCGGCCGCTCGTCCACAGGTGGGCGTGCCTCCCGGCCGGCCCACCGGGACAGGGCGCCTGCGTGTGCGCCGTCCTGGAGGCCCGCGACGGGTCATCCACAGGCCGTCCAGCCGGGACGGTGGTCGGCTCCGGCACCTCGGTACCCTTGGTCCCGTGACCGACACGACCGCCACCGACCGCCCGACCACCGCCTGGGGCCACGGCCTCGCGACGATCGCCGCCGACGGCACGACGCTCGACACCTGGTACCTCGAGACGCACCTCGGGCCCGGTGCCCGCCGAACGCCGCGTTTCCC
>NZ_BACW01000671.1:0-3844 GCF_000333315.1 Curtobacterium sp. B8 | reverse complement strand
CTCCAGGCCGTCGTCCGGTCACCTGCCGGACCGTCGGCCCGCGTCGTCAGGTGGCTTCGTTGTCGAAGGGGGCCGCCTCGCCGGCCGCGAGCGGCACCACGGGTGCCGTCGCGCGGACCTTCGACGCCGTGACCTGCGCCGTCTCGACGGCAGCGACGCTGCCACCGCTGTCGAGCAGCGCGTCACGGATGATGCGACGGGGGTCGTACTGCCGGGGATCGAGCTTCTGCCACTCGATGTCGTCGAACTCGGGGCCCATCTCGTCGCGCATCCGCTCCTTCGCGGTGTCGGCGAACCGGCGGACGGCCTTGACGAAGTCGGCGAGCTTCGCGGCGTACGTGGGCAAGCGCTGCGGCCCGACGATCAGGACAGCGATGATCCCGATGACCAGGAACTTCTCGAAGCCGTCGAACACGGTACGAGCGTAACCGGTCCGCCCCGCGCATCACCCGTAGAGTTGTCCTCCGAACGGAGTGTGCGTGTCAGAGAAAGAGTCGAACTGGAAGTTCGCCGAGGACATCGTCGCCGAACCCGAGACGATCGCCCGCGCGCGTGAGCACTCGCTGGAGCTCGGGGTCGAGGCGATCTCTCCTGCCATCGGTGCGCAGATCAGCGTGATCGCCGCGGCGTCGCGGGCGACGAGCATCATCGAGATCGGCACCGGGCTCGGCGTCTCCGGGTTGTACTTGCTCGCCGGCGCACCCGAGGCGACCCTGACCACGATCGACGTCGAGGTCGACCACCAGCAGGCGGCCCGGGACGCGTTCCTCGCCGCCGGTACCGCTCCCGCGCGCATCCGGCTCATCCCCGGGCGGGCGAACCAGGTGCTCCCCCGGATGAACGAGGCCTCGTACGACGTCGTGCTCGTCGACGCCGACCCGGAGCACGTGATCGAGTACGTCGAGCACGGGCTGCGGCTCGCACGCCTCGGCGGGACCGTACTGGTGCCGCACGCGCTCTGGCGGGGACGCGTGGCGGACCCGGTGAAGCGGGACCGCGCGACGACCGACTTCCGACTGCTCCTCACCGAGGTGTCGACCTCCGGTGCGGTCCGGAGTGCGCTGTCGCCCGCCGGCGACGGGCTGCTGCAGCTCACCAAGCTCACGGCGTAGTCGGGCTCCTCGGGTCACGTCGTCGGGCTCGTCAGGGTCAGTCGTCCTCGTCACGGAGGTGGCGCAGGTAGCGTTCCGGGGACTCGAGGAACGACCGCTGGTGCCGGACGAGGTCCAGGTCCTCCCACGCCGTGCGGCGGAGCCCCCACTCCCCCACCTCGTGGATCGTCGCGCCGGGGAACGCGGCCAGCACCGGTGAGTGCGTCGAGAGGATGACCTGGCCCACACCGCTCTCCACGATGGACTGCAGGAGGCCGATCAGGGCCAGGCACCCGGAGAACGACAGCGCCGACTCCGGCTCGTCGAGGATCCAGAGCCCGGGCCACCGCGCACGGTCGATGACGAAGTCGAGGAAGGACTCGCCGTGGCTGCGCTCGTGGAACACCGGCTCGGGTCGGCTCGGGTTCGGGTGCTCCTCGAGGTAGGTGAAGAACCCGTGCATGGTCTCGGCGCGGAGGAAGAACCCGCCCCGGGGAGCACCGAAGTCGCGACGGAGGCGGATGTGCTCGCACAGCATCGACTCCGACGGTCTCGTGGAGTGCCGCGAGCCCGTGCCGCCGCCCTCCGGCCCCATCCCGAACTGCAGCGCGATCGCCTCGACGATCGTCGACTTGCCGACGCCGTTGTCGCCGACGAACACGGTCACGGGGTCGAGGTCGAGCCCCTCGTCGAGCAGCTGCCGGACGGGCGGCAGCGTCGCCGGCCAGACGTCGCGGGGCATCGGACCCGGGTCGTTGAACTCCTCGACCCGGGTGATCGGCATGTGGGACCTGCGCACGAGGACATCCTGCCCGGCGCCACCGACGGTCCCGGTCCGGGCCCCGTCCGGACGCGACGGAGCCCGGAGCGTACGCGCTCCGGGCTCCGTCGTTCAGTGCTTCGACGGACTAGGCCGAGACGACCTCGGCGAGTGCGTCGTGGAGTTCCTTGGCCTCGGCATCGTTGACCGAGACGACCAGGCGGCCTCCACCCTCGAGCGGAACCCGCACGACGATGAGTCGACCCTCCTTAACAGCCTCCATCGGCCCGTCACCGGTCCTCGGCTTCATGGCTGCCATCAGATGTCCCCTTTCGTGCAGTACATGCCGTCCCATTATCCCGTATCGGAGGGGCAACTGCGAAACCGCCCAGGTTGGGGGTCGCGAAACGCGACGTTCTCGCGGCCTTCCTCCCTAACCTTGGCGGATGCCGAACATCCGCTCAATGCTCCGCGGAGCCGAATCCGCAACCGCCGAGGACTCCGTACCCGCGGGCATGCGCATCGCCGCGGCGTTCTCGTGGCGCATGCTCGTCGTCGGCGCGGCCCTCGCCGTCGTCGTCCTCCTCGTGGTGCTCCTGCAGGACATCGTCGTCCCGTTCCTCATCGGGCTGCTGCTCTGCGCGTTGCTCGTCCCGATGTCGTCGTTCCTCAGACGGCACCACTGGCCGAAGTGGACCGCGATCCTCACCAGCCTGGTCTCGGTGCTCGTCGCGATCGGCGGCCTCGGGCTCATCGTCACCGCGCAGATCCGGTACGACCTGCCGTCGCTCGAGAAGCGCCTGCACAACAGCA
The DNA here is from genome assembly GCF_000333315.1 of Curtobacterium sp. B8. NCBI lineage: Bacteria > Bacillati > Actinomycetota > Actinomycetes > Micrococcales > Microbacteriaceae > Curtobacterium > Curtobacterium sp. B8. The sequence goes on along the minus strand of NZ_BACW01000671.1, from coordinate 1,180 downwards.
TCTCCTCGCTGCAGACGCTGCTCGCCTCGGAGCCGTTCGGCATCACGGCCAGCCAGGTCAACCGCTGGATCTCGGACGGCTCCGACTACCTGCAGTCGCACGCCTCGTCGATCTTCTCGGGCTTCCTCGCCGCGGGCTCCGGCGCGATCCACGTCTTCGAGGGGCTGTTCATCATCGTCTTCACGACGCTGTTCGTGCTCATCGACGGGCCACGCATCTGGCAGTGGGTCGTCCGCATCTTCCCCCGACGTGCCCGCGCCCGCATCGACGTCGCCGGTCACGCCGGATGGAAGACGCTCACGAGCTTCATCCGCGTGCAGCTCGTCGTGGCGATCACCGACGCGCTCGGCGTGGTCATCGGCGCGCTCATCCTGCAGATCCCGCTCGCGATCCCGATCGGCGTCATCGTGTTCTTCGGCGCGTTCGTGCCCGTCGTCGGCGCGATCGTCGCCGGCATCGTCGCCGTGGTGATCGCGCTCGTGTTCAACGGCTGGGTGCCGGCGCTCATCATGCTCGGCATCATCGTCCTCGTGCAGCAGCTCGAGAGCCACGTCCTGCACCCGTTCCTGACCGGCAGCGCCGTGAAGGTGCACCCGCTCGGCGTCGTCCTCGGCGTCACCGCCGGCACGACGATCGCCGGAGTCGTCGGCGCGTTCTTCGCCGTGCCGTTCATCGCCACGGTGAACGCGATGGTGAACGCCGCGGCCGCGTGGCGCCCGGAGGACGGTGTGCCGCTGTCCGACATCGAGCGCATCGAGCGGCACGAACCGGCCGAGGACTAGCGGACGGCGCTGACGGACGGCGTCGGCGGGAGCGCCTCCCGTCGCGGCAGCCGCTCCGCGCGGTCAGCCGTGCTGAGCAGCCTCGTGCGACTGCGCCGCACCGATCACGGCGGCGTCCAGTCGTAGCCGTCGACCCACCAGTTCGCGTACAGCCACACCCACTGCAGCACGAGCGCGACGACGACCAACAGCACCCGGTAGGTCTTGGACCGCGGCAGCGCCACCACGGCGAGCAGCGGCGCGATGGGCAGCAGGATCCGCCACGTGCTCGACTGCGGGAAGAACACCGCGAGCAGGTAGACCAGGTAGGCGACCGCCCAGAGCCGCAGCTCGAGTCCGACCCGACGCGCCGCCGGCACGAACAGGAGCACTCCGACCGCGGCGAGTCCGATCGGGAT
>NZ_BACW01000672.1:0-5816 GCF_000333315.1 Curtobacterium sp. B8 | reverse complement strand
CTCGTTCTACACGGCCGACATCACCCGGACGCTCCCGGTCAGCGGCACCTTCACGGACGTCCAGCGGATGGTCTACGAGGCCGTGCTCGAGGCAGCCGACGCAGCGTTCGCGATCGTCAAGCCGGGCATCACCTTCCGTCAGGTGCACGCCACCGCGATGGAGGTCATCGCCCGCAAGACCGCGGAGTGGGGCTTCCTGCCCGGCACGGCGGAGGAGTCCCTGCAGCAGGACAACCAGTTCCACCGCCGCTACATGGTCCACGGAACGAGCCACCACCTCGGCCTCGACGTGCACGACTGCGCGAAGGCCCGCCGCGAGATGTACATCGACGGGATCGTGCAGCCGGGGATGGTGTTCACGATCGAGCCGGGCCTGTACTTCCAGCAGGACGACCTCACGGTGCCCGAGGAGTTCCGCGGCATCGGTGTCCGCATCGAGGACGACATCCTCGTGACCGAGGACGGCGCCGAGAACCTGTCGGTCGGCATCCCCCGGACCCCCTCGGAAGTGGAGGGGTGGATCGCCCGCTCCGGCCGTTAGCCTGAGCGGGTGACCATGCCCGAGCACACGCCGACGACGGACGACCTCGACATCGAGGTCGAGCACTTCGACTCCCCGGACGCCCAGCGACTCCGCGCAGCACAGCGTGTGGAGATCGACCGTGCGTACGGGCAGGACACCGAGCCGGGCGAGAAGCCCACGGCGGACTCGATCGCGGTGTTCTTCCTCGCTCGTGACGCCTCCGGTACGCCGCTCGGCTGCGGCGGGCTGCGGATCGTGGAGGACGGCATCACCGAGATCAAGCGCATGTACGTGCGGCCGGAGTCGCGCGGCGCCGGGGTGTCGACGGCGATCCTGCGGCGGCTGGAGGAAGCCGCGCTCGACCTCGGGTCACCGGCGCTCGTCCTCGAGACGGGCACGGAGCAGAAGCGGGCGATCGGGTTCTACGAGCGCGAGGGCTTCACGCGGATCGCCAACTTCGGCCCCTACGCGGGCGTGGCGACCTCGATCTGCTACTCGAAGGTCCTCTGACCCGCGGGTCCGCGCGTCCGTGGGTCCGCGGGTCCGTCTCCGGCAGCGCGCGTGCGGCTCTGCGTTCGGTTGGTCGCACGACATGCCGCTCACGTCCGCGCCCGGCGACATCCATCGCGACCAACGCGCACCGGGCACGGCACGTCGTGCGACCAACGCGCGCCGGACACGGCACGTCGTGCGACCGACGCGACAGCGCCGCTCCGCCGACCGCAGGCCGCCGTCATCGACGAACCGAACTCAGGACCGCGGCGACTCCTCGTCACCCGTACGGCGCTCGTCGTCCGAGGTTCGACCCGACTCCGGTGCCGACGCGGGGGTCACCCGCTCGCCGAACTGCGGCGGCGCATCCGGTCGCGCTGCCGGAGCACCGCCAGCCGGGCCCGACGCCGCCGGGTCGTACCGGGGCCCGTCGTTCGTGCCGTACCGCGGCGGCCCCGAGGGCGCTTCCGGCGCTCCACCGGCGGCACCGGGACCCGACGACCCGGCCTGCGACCCTCCGGCGCCGGTGGACGGGGTCTCCCCGTAGCGCGGACCGTCGTTCGTTCCGTAGCGCGGCGCGCCCTGCTGCGGGCCGCCGGCCGACGTGCCGGGCTGCTGCGTGCCTCCAGGCTGCTGGTGCGGCGTCGCGTGCCCGCCGTACGGGGACGGCTGCTGACGCGGCTCGGGGCGCCACGGCTCTTGCCGCGGCACCGGCGCGCCCTGCGACGAGGACGGCGACGACGCCGAGGTCCAGTGGGTCGAGGGGGTGGCGCCGAACTGCCCGAGGATCTGCTGCGCCTGCCCGGTCAGCTGCGGGTCGACCACGATCTGGTAGTTCGTGGCGAGCACCTGGTGCACGCTCGTGAAGTCGCGCTGCCGCTTCGTGATCGCGAACGAGACGATGCCGTAGAGCATGCCGAACGCGGCACCGATCAGGGCTGCGGCGAAGAAGAGGCCACCGGCCTGCGGCGAGAACAGGGTGAGCACGATGCCGAAGAAGAACCCGAGCCAGAGGCCGGACAGCGCTCCCGCGATGGCGGCGCGCCCGTAGGTCATCTTGCCGGTGACGCGCTCGACGGTCTTGAGGTCGTTGCCGACGATGGCGATCTTCGCGACCGGGAAGTCCGACTCGGCGAGCTTCGCGACGACGCGCTGCGCCTCCGGGTAGCTGTCGTAGGTGCCGAGGACGTCGCCGCGCGGCAGTGTCGGGAATGCCTGGGCCGTCCGGCCGCCGAAGGGGCTCTGATTGCTCACACAGCCATCATCCACCGGACACCTTGCAATCGCACGTGCACTCCCAGGGAGGCCGCCGACCGGCGCCCCGACGACCGGGGCTCCACCGACCCGGGCCCACCGACCGACTACGCTGGTCGAGTGAGCGCCACGAAGGTCTTCGTCGCCCGCCTCGCCGGGTGCTCCGTCTTCGACCCCGCGGGCGACCGCGTCGGCCGCGTCCGGGACGTCCTCGTGGTCTACAGACGGGTCGATGCCCCGCGGGTCGTGGGGCTCATCGTCGAGGTCCCCGGCAAGCGCCGCATCTTCGTCTCGGTCGGCCGCATCACCTCGATCGGAGCCGGGCAGGTGATCACGACCGGGCTCGTCAACATGCGCCGCTTCGAGCAGCGCGGCGGCGAGGTCCGGGTGATCGCGGAGATGCTCGGCCGCAAGGTGCTCATCAAGAACCAGCGCATCCGGGCGACGATCGAGGACGTCGCGATCGAGGACCGCGGGCAGGGCGACTGGGAGGTCTCGCAGCTCTTCCTCCGCAAGCCGAAGACGACACCGTCCCCGTTCGGCAAGGGTCCGACGACCTTCGCGTCCTGGAACGAGGTCACCGAGGACGAACTCCCCGGCGAGGCCCAGTCCGCCGAGCACGTCATCGCCGCCTACTCCGACCTGCTGCCGGCCGACCTCGCGTCGACCCTGCTCGACCTCCCCGAGGAGCGTCGCTTCGAGGTCGCCGAGGAACTCCCGGACGACCGGCTCGCCGACGTCCTCGAGGAGATGCCCGACCAGGAGCGCATCGAGATCCTCAGCCGCCTCGAGGACGCCCGCGCCGCCGACGTCCTCGACCAGATGCAGCCCGACGACGCCGCCGACGTCCTCGCCCAGTTCCCGGACGACCGCAGCGAGGCCCTCCTCCAGCTCATGGAGCCGGAGGAGGCCCAGGACGTCCGCATGCTCCTCGAGTACGAGCCCGACACGGCCGGTGGTCTCATGACGACCGAGCCGGTGATCGTCTCGGCGGACGCGACCGTGGCGGAGGGGCTCGCGCTGGTGCGTCGGCACGAACTCGCCCCGGCCCTCGGTGCGAGCGTGTGCGTCGTGCTCCCGCCGTACGAGCCGCCGACCGGCCGGTTCCTCGGCCTCGTGCACTTCCAACGGATGCTGCGCTACCCGCCGAACGAGCGGCTCGGCACGCTCATCGACCAGCAGACCGAGCCGGTCCGGGTCGACGCGAGCGCCGCGGAGGTCACGCGCATCATGGCGACCTACAACCTGCTGTCCGTCCCCGTGGTCGACGACGCCCACCGACTCGTCGGGGTGGTGACGATCGACGACGTCCTCGACCACGTCCTGCCGGACGACTGGCGAAGTCAGGGCGAGGGGGAACCCTCACCACTGCCACGCCAACGCTCGCGCAAGACGCCCGTGACCACGGGAAGGAGGACCACCCTTGGCCCGAACGGATGACACCCGCCAGGAGCGCCTGGACTCCCCGAAGGGCATGCGCACCCGCGTGCTGCCGACGCGCCGTCGCGGCCGTGGCGACACCTTCGGTCGCGCCACCGAGGGCATCGCCCGAGCCATGGGCACGCCCTGGTTCCTGGTCGGCCTGACCCTCTTCTGCGCGGTCTGGATGGGCTACAACACCCTCGCGCCGAAGTCGTGGCAGTTCGACTCCGCCGCGATCGGCTTCACCGCGCTGACCCTCGTGCTGTCGCTCCAGGCGTCCTACGCCGCGCCGCTCATCCTGCTCGCGCAGAACCGGCAGGACGACCGTGACCGCGTGCAGTTCGAGCAGGACCGGCAGCGCGCGGAACGGAACCTCGCGGACACCGAGTACCTCGCCCGCGAGGTCGTCGCGCTGCGCCTCGCGATGCGGGACATGGCGTCGAAGGACTTCATCCGGGCCGAGCTCCGGTCGCTGCTCGAGGAGCTCGACCGGCGCGACGCCGACGGTGCCGGCCTCGCCGGGTTCGCCGACGAGGCCGGTTCCGGCGCACGTGGCTGACGACGAGCAGCTGGGCGGCGCGGTCCTCGCGGCCCTCAGCCGGGTGATCGACCCCGAGATCCGCCGGCCCGTCACGGAGCTCGACATGATCCGTGGGGTCGACGTCCAGCCGGGAGGCACGGTGCGCGTCGACCTGCAACTCACGATCACCGGGTGCCCGGCCGCCGACACGATCGAGCGCGACGTGCGCGCCGCCGCCGGGTCCGTGGACGGCGTCACCGCGGTCGACGTCGACGTCTCCGTGATGTCCCCGGCGACCCGCGCCGCCCTCACCGACCGGCTCAGGGCGGGTCGCCCGCGCGGCGTGCAGTTCACGCCCGACTCGCTGACCCGGGTGGTCGCCGTGACGAGCGGGAAGGGCGGCGTCGGCAAGTCGACGGTCGCCGCGAACCTCGCGGTCGCGCTCGCAGCACGGGGACAGCGTGTGGGCATCGTCGACGTCGACGTGCACGGCTTCAGCATCCCGGGACTCATGGGCCTGACGGACGAGCACGGCGTGGCTCCCCGTCCGACCCGGGTGGACAGCATGATCCTGCCGCCCGTGGCACACGACGTGAAGGTCGTCTCGATCGGCATGTTCGTCGACGACGTCTCGACCGCCGTGTCGTGGCGCGGGCCGATGCTGCACCGGACGGTGTCGCAGTTCCTCACCGACGTGTTCTTCGGCGACCTCGACGTGCTGCTGCTCGACCTCCCGCCGGGTACGGGCGACGTGGCGATCTCGGTCGGTCAGCTGCTCCCCCACGCCGAGGTCCTGGTCGTGACCACCCCGCAGGCCGCGGCGGCCGACGTCGCCGAGCGCAGCGGGATCGTCGCGCGGCAGACCGGGCAGCGGGTGATCGGCGTGGTCGAGAACATGGCCGGACTCGTGCAGCCGGACGGTTCGGTGCTGCACCTGTTCGGCGAGGGCGGTGGCGACGAGACCGCGGCCCGGCTGTCCCGCGGCCAGGACGCTCCGGTGCCGGTCCTCGGCCGGGTGCCGCTGTCGGTGCCGTTGCGGGAGGGCGGGGACTCCGGTGTGCCCGTGGTGCTCGGCGCGCCCGACGACCCCGCTGCCGTGGCCCTCACGGCGATCGCGGAGCGGTTGACCACGATGGGCCGCGGGCTGGCGGGGCGGAAGCTCGGGCTGTCGGTCGGCTGAACCGCGCCCGGGGTCGTGCTGCGCGCACCGGGGTCGAGCGGTCCGCTCGGTAGGGTCGACGGCATGAGCACTGATCACGTCAGCGTCGACTGGGAGCAGGCCCGCGACACGAACCGCGCGAACTGGGACGACCGCGTCCCGATCCACGAGGGCGCCTACGAGATCGACGCGCTGGACGACCCGGCGCACCGGTCGGGAGTCGTCCGCGCGGACCTCCCCGTCCTGGCGCGCTGGCTGCCCGGCGGCTCGCTCGACGGACTCGACCTCTGCCACCTCCAGTGCCACATCGGCACCGACACGGTGTCGCTCGCGCGGGAGGGTGCACGGGTGACCGGCGTGGACTTCTCCCCCCGCGCGCTCGCATCCGCCCGTGCCCTCGCCGACGACTCGGACTCGACGTCACCTGGGTCGAGACGGACGTCCTG
>NZ_BACW01000673.1:0-3392 GCF_000333315.1 Curtobacterium sp. B8 | reverse complement strand
CGTGCGGTGTCGCTCGAGGGCGGTCGTCGCCAGGACGCCGGTCCACAGGCGAACCGAGAGCGTCGGCGCCGTGGCACCGGCCCGNCCCCATGGTCTCGTACATCGACAGCTGCAGGTACGCGGCCTGGCCGAGGTAGACGTCGAGCTCGGGGCTGACGTCGTCGAGCTGGAGCCGCTCCCCGGACGCGTTCTTCGGGTTGCGCGACGCGAGCCACGCAGCCGCGAGCTGCGCGGCGCGTTTCCGGTTCCACCAAGACACCACGCCAGCAGCATAGGGGGCCGGACCCGGGACCCCGGTCGGCGTCGGTAGACTGGGCGGGACTTCCACCAGGACTAAGGTGATTCTTTGACTTTCGCAGACCTCAACATCGAGCAGGACATCGTCGACGCGCTCGCGACGAAGGGCATCATCGAGCCCTTCCCGATCCAGCAGCAGACGATCCCGCTCGCCCTGACCGGGCAGGACATCATCGGTCAGGCCAAGACCGGTACCGGCAAGACCTTCGGCTTCGGCCTGCCCCTCATCCAGCGCCTCGGCACCGACCCGGAGCACGGCGTCAAGGCGCTCGTCGTCGTCCCCACGCGCGAACTCGCCGTGCAGGTGACCGAGGACCTCGAGCTCGCCACGTCGAACCGGTCGACCACGATCGTGTCGATCTACGGCGGCAAGGCGTACGAGGGCCAGATCGAGCAGCTCAAGGCCGGCGCGCAGATCGTCGTCGGCACCCCGGGTCGACTCATCGACCTGCAGCGCCAGCGCCTGCTCGACCTCTCCCACGTGCAGGAGGTCGTCCTCGACGAGGCCGACCGCATGCTCGACCTCGGCTTCCTGTCCGACATCGAGCGGATCTTCCAGGCCGTCCCCGACGTCCGGCACACGATGCTGTTCTCGGCGACGATGCCGGCGCCGATCGTCGCACTGGCCCGCCGCTTCATGAGCCGCCCGGTGCACATCCGCGCCACGGACCCCGACGAGGGTCTGATGCAGGCGAACATCAAGCACGTCATCTACCGCGCGCACTCGCTCGACAAGGACGAGGTCATCGCCCGCATCCTGCAGGCCGAGGGGCGCGGCAAGACCGTGATCTTCACCCGCACGAAGCGCGCCGCCGCGAAGCTCGTCGAGGAGCTCAAGGACCGCGGGTTCAACGCCGCGGCCGTGCACGGCGACCTCAACCAGGAACAGCGCGAGCGCGCCATGGCCGCCTTCAAGGCAGGCAAGCGCGACGTGCTGATCGCGACCGACGTCGCCGCCCGCGGCATCGACGTGGACGACGTCACGCACGTCATCAACCACACGATCCCGGACGACCCGGACACGTACCTGCACCGCGCCGGCCGCACGGGCCGAGCGGGCAAGACCGGCATCCCGGTGACGTTCGTCGACTGGGACGACCTGCACAAGTGGACGCTCATCGACAAGGCGCTCGAGTTCGGCATCCCCGAGCCCGTCGAGACCTACTCGTCGTCCCCGCACCTCTTCTCCGACCTCGACATCCCCGCCGGGACGAAGGGTCGCCTCCCCGGCGCGTCGGCGCACGCGNCGTCCGCCGGCACCGCCGAGACCAAGGGCGGCGAGCGGCAGGGCGCGTCGCGTTCGCGTTCGCGCAGCCGGACCCGGTCTGGAGGCTCGGCGCCGGCCCGCAGCGAGCAGTCGGACGCGCAGGCTCCCGCGGCCGCACCGGCCGAGGGTGGCGCTGACGAGTCCGCGACCGGTGACGGCGCCGCCAAGCGCCGTCGTCGCCGCCGTCGCCGCAGCGGTGGCGGTTCGTCCGAGGCGACCGCCTCGGCACCGCAGGCAGCCGGCGAGGGCGAGTAGCGCCTCCAGGCCGAAGGGTCCGTCGCACACGCGACGGGCCCTTCGTCGTCCCCGCCCGCCGGAGCAGCCGGCGTGGGGTGGGCTGCGAGGCGGCGCGGGTCAGGACAGGCGCGCGTCCGGGCCGGACACCGGCGCGGAACCGGTGGCCTCGCCGACGATCGCGTCGAACGCGACCAGGGCGGTGCGGTGCTCGCCGAGCCGGTTCGGCTTGCCCGTGCCGTGGTAGTCGCTCGACCCCGTGACGAACAGGCCGTACCGTGTGGCCCAGTCGAGCAGCGTGCGCTTGCCGTGGGACACGTTCTCGCGGTGGTCGACCTCGAGCCCGCCGAGTCCGGCGTCGACGAGGGTCCGCAGCGCGTCCTCGTCGATGACGATGCCGCGCGAGGACGCCGCGGGGTGCGCGATCACCGGCACGCCACCGGCAGCGCGGATGAGCTCGACGCCGCGCAGGGGCGAGGGGGCCTCGTGCGGCTCGTAGTAGCCCGACGCGGGGTGCAGGATGCCGCGGAAGGCGGCACTGCGGTCCGACTCGAGACCGCGGGCGACCAGCGCGTCGGCGATGTGGGGCCGCCCGATGGTCGCGCCGTCGCTCGCCTGCGCGAGCACGTCGTCCCAGGTGAGCGGGTGGTCCTCGCCGATGCGCTCGACCATGCGTCGGGCGCGCTCCAGCCGACCGTCGCGGATCCGCGTCGTCTCGGCGACGAGGCCCGGGTCCGTCGGGTCGACGAGGTAGCCGAGCACGTGCACGCTGCGGTAGCCGACGCGCGTGCTGAGCTCCAGCCCCGGGAGCAGTGTGAGCGGCAGCTGCCGGGCGGTCGCGATCGCCTCGTCCCAGCCCGCCGTCGTGTCGTGGTCGGTGAGGGCGACGCCGTCCAACCCGGCGGCCGCCGCGGCCCGCACGAGTTCGGCAGGGCGCTCGGTGCCGTCGGACACGCTCGAGTGCGTGTGCAGGTCGATGAACGGATCGGGCACTCCTCAATGCTATCCACAGGTGAACGCGCGCACAGGCCACGGACCCCGGGACGGTGCGAGGATGGAGCCATGGCCGACACCACTCCCCGCGCGACGAGCAACCGTTCCACGACTCCCGGGTCCTCGACCTTCAAGGACTACATCGGGTCGCAGTGGGCCGAGCGGGAGCGCCCGCTCCCGGAGCCGCGGGAGCAGGCCGCGTACGCCGCCGCGCGCCGCGCCCGGATCTCCGAGCTGCACCCTGGCCGCACGATCGTCGTGCCCGCCGGGCAGGCGAAGGTCCGCTCGAACGACTGCGACTACCCGTTCCGGCCGCACTCCGCGTTCGCGCACCTCACCGGCTGGGGCACCGACACGGTCGTCGGGTCCGTCCTCGTGATGACGCCGAACGGCTCCGGACACGACGCCACACTGTACTTCCGGGCGACGGCGGGCCGTGACTCCGAGGAGTTCTACGCCAACCCCGAGATCGGCGAGTTCTGGGTCGGGCCGCGCCCCTCCCTCGCGGAGGTCGCCGCAGACCTCGGGCTCGACACGGCCGACCTGGGCGATCTGGACGCGGTCGTCGACGGCCTCGACGCCACCGTGCTCGTGGTCCGCG
>NZ_BACW01000674.1:0-7262 GCF_000333315.1 Curtobacterium sp. B8 | reverse complement strand
CGCCCGACCGTCGATCTCGTAGACGGCGTCGAGCTTGCAGATGATGCTGTGGCCGAGGAACGGGATGTGGATCTCGCGCTCGACCTCGATCGGCGTCCGGTCGGCCCACCGTGACCGTGCGAAGGTCTCCTGGAAGGCCGCGAGCCGGCGGGCGTCGTCATCGGTGACGGGTGCTGCGACCGAGGCGTCGGGCAGGTCGTCGGCGTCGAGGTCGGCTTCGCCGTCCCAGAGGTCCAGCACGTCCCCGCCGAGGGTCTCGAGCGAACCCCCGGACCTCGCCCGCTGTTCCACCCACTGGTGGAACAGCGTGCCGAGTCGCGTCGCCCGGTACGGCCGCTCCGGCATCGGTCGGCGGAGCCGCTCCGCCACCGTGTCCGGCTCGGCGAGGTAGTCCTTGAAGCCGGACGCGGGCACTCGGTGCGGCACGATGACGGTGTGTCGCGCGCTGCGGACCGCATCACGTTCGGCGAGGAGCAGGTCGATGTCGGCCGCGAACCGACCGGCAGCGCCCGGGTTCGCGTTCCGCACACGCTCGGCTGCCGCCAGCACGCGGGCCTCGCGGTGCCCGAACGGCAGGTGCGGCCACGACTGGGTGGCGCCCGACTCCCCCAGCGGGTCGTGCTCGTGGTGCGACTGCTCGGGCACGGCACCGGCCGGCAGGACGCCGGCGTCCGTGAGGTCGGCGAGGTACCGGCTCGGTGCGGTGGGCTTGACGCCGCCGGACCAGAACGACCCCGACACGAGGAGGTCGTGCCGCGCACGGGTCAGCGCGACGTAGGTGAGCCGCCGCTCCTCGTCCTCGTTCCGGGACTGCACCTCGCCCTTGAACGCGTCGATGGCGTCACGGACGTCCTTCTGGGCCTCCTGTCCGCGCCACGCGAGCCGCGGGAGCTCGTCGGCGTCCCCACGGAACTCGTAGGGCAGCCGGCCGAAGCCGATCCACCCCGAGGAGCCCTCCTGGGGCCGCGCCGGGAGGCCGCCCTCGACCATCCGCGGCACCGCGACGGCGTCCCACTCGAGCCCCTTCGAGCCGTGGATGGTCAGGATCTGGACCGTCCCGGCCTCCGGCTCCTCGGAACGCGGGCCCATGTCGTCCCGGCGTGCCGCCGCGTCGATCCACCCGAGGAAGGCTCCGAGGTCCGCGCGGTCGTCGGTCGCGACGAAGCCGGCGAGCTCGTCGAGGAAGGCGTCGAGGAACGCCTGGCTCCCCTGCTCGTGCGCCGCGACCTCGATGTCGAGCCGCATCTCCTGCACGACCAGCGTCACGAAGTCGACCAGGTCGCCGCGGGCCCGCTGCCGGAGCGCCTGTAGCTGCTGCCCGAGGGCGCGCATGCGCTTCCGCCCGGCCGGGGTGATGCGGTCGAGCGCGCCGTGCTCGTCGGGGGCCGTCGCCACGAAGTCGAGCGCGTCGACGACGGACCCGTGCTCGCCCGCCGCGACCGAGGCCCGGAACGCCGCCGTCAGGTCGTCGTCGAGGCGCTGCTGGGTGTGGTCGCGGCCGAACAGCCACTTCGCGAGGTCGTGCAGCGCCGCGATGTCCGCCGCGCCGACCCGCCACCGGGCCCCGGCGAGCAGCCGGATGAGATCGTTCCCCGCAGCCGGGTCGTGGAGCACGCGCAGGCACGCCACGAGGTCGACGATCTCCGGCCGCTGCAGCAGCCCGCCGGTCCCGAGGACGTGGAACGGCACCCCGAGGTCGCCGAGTGCTCCGGTGAAGGCGGCGAGGTCCTTCCGTGCGCGCAGCAGGAGCGCCATCGACGCCCGCGGGTCCCGCTGACGGCGTGCCCGGAACCACGCCGCCACCGCTGCTGCCTCCTCCGGCAGGGTCTCCGCGAACACGACCTCGACCGACCCGTCGTCGGCGCCCGGACGGGCTGTGAGCCGTTCGACCGCGACCTCCGACGCCTCGGACAGCGGCGCGACGACGGCGTTGGCCGCGGCGAGCACGTCCACCGGGTTGCGCCAGCTCGTCGACAGCGGGAACGTCACCGGCGGCTCGGAGCCGGCGGAGCCGAAGTCGCGGGGGAAGCGTCCGAGGTTCGCCGCGCTCGCCCCGCGGAAGCCGTAGATCGACTGGTGCGGGTCGCCGACCGCCATGACCGGGTGCCCCTGGAACAGCCGAGCGAGGAACCGGGTCTGCACGACCGAGGTGTCCTGGTACTCGTCGAGGAGCACGACCCCGAAGCGCCGACGGAGGTCGTCGACCACCCGCGGAGCCGACTCCGCCGCGGCGAGCGCCAGTGCGATCTGGTCGGAGAACTCGACGAAGCCACGGTCGACCTTCTGCCGACGGAACCGTTCGACGAGGTCTGCCAGGGGCTCGAGCCCGCCGACCGCGGCGACGGCCTTGACGACGTCGGCGTACGGCTTGCCGCGGTTGCCCGGCAGCTCGAGCACCCCGGCGAACTCGATCGCGAACCGGCGGAGCTGCTCGGGCTCGACGAGGTGCTCCGACGCGGCCCCGGCGAGCGCGACGACCGCCGCCGTGATCGTGTCGACGTCACGGTCGAGCCCGGCCAGCCGGTCGTCGCGGGCGTCCACCACCACCCGGCGGGCGAGCTGCCACGCCGAGGGCTCGGTGAGCACCTGCGATTCGCCGTCGCGACCCACGAGGAGCGCGTTCTCGCGGAACACGGCGTTCGCGAAGGCGTTGTAGGTCGACACCGTGGGCGCTTCGAAGGCGTCGCCCGGGGTGATGAGGCCGACCTCCTCGAGCGCCCGGATGCGGTCGTTGATGCGGACCGACAACTCGCCGGCGGCCTTGCGGGTGAACGTCAGGCCGAGGACCTCGTCGGGGCGGACCATCCCGTTCGCGAGGAGCCAGACGACCCGGGACGCCATCGTCTCGGTCTTGCCGCTCCCGGCACCGGCCACGACGAGGGCCGGGGCGAGGGGCGACTCGATGACGGCGCGCTGCTGCGCGGTCGGGCGAGGACGGCCGAGGGCGTCGGCGATCTCGTCGGCGCTGCGGGGCACCACGGGGGCGTCGGCTGGCGGCTGCACGGCACCGATCTGTTGGGTGCTGTCCTGGTCGGTGCCGGCCGGCTCGGTGCCGGCCGGGTCGGCGACGGCAGCCTCGGCGCCGGCCCGGTCGGTGTCGGCTCGTTCGGTGCTCACCAGGTGACCTCTCCGACGACGTGGATCCGGCACTCGGCCCCGGTCCGGGACTGCTCGCAGTGGTCGCCGACGTTCGCGAGGAACGTGCGTCCGGCCATCCCCCGCGCCACGGAGTGCAGGCGTTCCCGGTAGGCCGCTCGGCCCTCCGGGTCGAACGCGTGCTGTGTCCGCTCCGAGTAGGCGCGGTCGCTCCTGGCGTTCTGCACGAACACCAGCCGGGCGTCCGCCATCGGGGACCCGGCCGGGATGTCCTCGACCGCGCCGTCCTCGACCGCGAGCTGGTAGGCGCCGAGTTGCGGGTGCTCGGGCATGTCGTTCTTCTCGCTCGGCATCGATCGGCCCGTCTTCAGGTCGACGACGCTGATCCGTCCCTCCGTGTCGACCTCGATCCGGTCGATGCTCCCCCGCATCCGCGCCGGACCGGTCACCAGGGAGAACGAGGTCTCGGCGCCGAGGAGTCGGCGTCCGGCCGCGGCGAACGTCCGGAGGTAGTCGCTGAGCCCCTCGATCATCCGGCGGGTCCGGGCGCGCTCACGGTCGGCCACCCACGGCGACTCGAAGGTGAGCTCGTCCCACCGGGCGTCGACGTGCGCCCAGAGCGACTCGACGTCGACGCTCGTGGCGTGCTCCATCGCGTCGTGGACGATCGTGCCGATGCCCATCGCCGGGCTCGGCGCCGATCCGCCGAAGGTCTGCACGAACCAGTGCACCGGGCACTCCTCGAACGTGCCGATGCGCGACGGGGAGACGGCCACGGTCGGCGGGACCACGGGACCGCCCTCGTACTCGGGAGCCGGCTCCGCGTCGAGGTCGACGAGGGGGGCGTCGGTCGTCGGCTCGGCCACGCCGTACCAGTCGTCGGGAGCCGCACCGGGCACCTCGGCGGCGGCGAGCCGGGCGAGGGCTGAGGCGGCCTCGTGGTCCCCGGAGGCCACGACGCGCCGACGCAGCGACCCGGCGAGTCCACGGAGCGACAGGGGGTGGACGGACGCGGCCCGGTCCGGCGGCACGGGGACGAGCCGGACGAACGGCGAGGGCGATTCGTCGTCGTTCGCGACCGTGCCGATGACCACCTGTGTCGTCGCGCGGGACACGGCGCGGGCGAACAGCCGGAGCTCGTCGGCGATCACGGCCGCCCGGTCGTCCACCGCGGTCCGTTCGCTGCCCTCGGCCGCACGGACGAGTCCGTCGGGGTCGAGCAGACTGCCGCGGACCCGGGTGTTCGGCCAGACGCCGTCCTGCAGTCCGAGGACCACGACGACGTCGCACTCGAGCCCGACCGTGGCCGACGGAGTGAGGACCCGGACCCGGCCGGCCGTGCGGTCCGGGCCGATGGAGTCCTCCGGCAGGTCGGCGTCGAGCAGGTCGTCGACGAACACACGGGCGGGGGCGTCCGGGGTCCGCTCGACGAAGCGCTTCGCGGCGGTGAAGAGCCCGACCACGGCGTCGAGGTGCCGGTCCGCTTCACCGGCGCCGACCCCGCCGGCCTCGGACTGGGACCGCCAGACCCCCGCGAGCCCACTGCGTTCCCACAGCCCCCAGAGGATCTCCTCGATGCTGGCGTCCGCCGCGGCGTCGGCCCGTGCCTGGACGAGGCTGCGGGCCAACCGGGTCGCGCGCCGGGCGAACCCCGCGTCGATCGTGGCGAGGCGTTCCGGTGCACCCAGCGCCTCGACCAGCAGTTCATCGGCGGAGCGGGCACCACCACCGGCCAGTTCCTCACGGCGCAGGGCGAGCCGCAGCCGACGCATCGCGAGCGTGTCGAGGCCACCGAGCGGCCCCGTGGCGAACGCGGTCGCCAGGTCGGCGTCGAGCGGGAGCACGCCCAGGGCGACGGCGGCCGCGTCGAGGAGCGCACGCGCTGCCGAGTCGTCACGGACCCGCACCGGCGCGGCACCCGCGGTGGCGGGGACCTCGGCCACGGAGAGCGCTCGGACGAGCTCGGGGATGGCCGCTCCGCTGCGCGTGACGACGACCATCCGGTGCCACGGGACGCCGTCGAGGAGCCGGTGTTCGCGGAGCCGACGGGCGATCGCGACGACGAGGGCCGCCCGGCTGCTCCCCTGCACGTGCACGACCGCGTCCGGGCGGGCGTCCGCGGCCGTGGCGACGGCGGTGCGCTGCCGTCCGGCGGCCGCGGTGCCGATCCGCGCCGTGATGCCGGAGACGAGTGCGCGGACCGGCTCGGCGTGGCGGTGCACCGTCCCGAGGACGACCTGCTCGACGTCGGCGACCCCGAGCCGAGCGCCGAGACGACCGAGCACGTCGGGCACCGCGCCGCGGAAGGCCGACGCGGCGATGTCCGGGTCGCCGAACGCGACGACCTGCACGCCGGACCGCGCGAGGGCTCCGAGCAGCGCGATCTCGCCCTCGACGAGCTCCTGCGCATCGTCGACCACGACGGTGCGGAGGGCCGCCACGGCCGGCGGCACCTCGCCCCGGAGCACCGCGGCGGTGGCGTAGGCGACGAGCTCGGCCGCGTCGAGGGCGGTCGCACGGAAGGCGGTCAGCGCAGCGCGGTAGCCGTCGACGAAGTCCCCGACCGCACGCCACTCCGGACGGCCGGTGTCGTCGCCGAGCTCACGCATGTCGTCCGGTTCGATGCCGGCGGCCACGGCGCGCATCATCACGTCACGCAACGCCGTGCGGAACCCGGCGCGCTCGCGCACCACGGCGGTGATCGGCTCGGGCCAGTCCGGACCGGTGCCGTCGGTCTCGTGCCCGGCGAGGAGGTCCGCGATGATGCGGTCCTGCTCGCCGCCGGTGAGGAGGGTCGGCACGTCCTGGCCCTGGGCCACCGCGGCGTGGGCGACCACCTGGAACGCGAGCGAGTTCACGGTGCGCGCGAGGGCTCCCGGCACCACACGGTCCACCGCCGCCGCAAGACGGTCCCGGAGCGCCGTCGCTGCGGTCCGTGCGGACGTGAGCGCGAGCACGGTCGCGTGCCCGTCCGGCGAGACGGCGTCCGCACCGCCCATCCGGCCGGCCACGAACCGCGCGAGGGTCGTGGTCTTGCCGGTCCCCGGCGCACCGATCACGGCCGCGTGCCGACCGACGGGCAGCGCCAGCACGGCCGCCTGCGCCGGGTCCGACGTCAACGCGCGCGCGACGGCCGCGTCGTCGGTGGTGGGCGTGAGCGTCGTCCGGGGCACGCTCGTACGGTACCCACGACGACCGACACCGGCGGCCCCCGACACGGACGGCCGAAGAGCGCGTCCGGCAAGTCGGTGCGGGGCCGCGGACGCTCGCGCACGCAAGGCTGCCGTGCGCTCGCGGCGAACGCCCGGAGCAAGCCCGGGGCACCCCGCTACGCTGAGGTCGTGGACATCAAGATCGGCATCACGAACAGCCCGCGCGAGATCGCGTTCGAGAGCGCGCAGACCGCTGACCAGATCGAGCAGGCGGTGTCGGAGGCCCTCACGGCGAAGGCCACGCACCTGTCCCTCCAGGACGAGAAGGGCCGTCGGTTCATCGTGCCGGTCGCGTCGCTCGCCTACGTCGAGGTCGGCGCGGAGGAGTCTCGTCGCATCGGCTTCGTCGCCTGACGTGGAGCTCCTCTTCGCCGTGCTCGGCGGCCTCCTCGTGGGCGCCGTCGTGCACGTCGTGCTGCCCTGGCGGACGAGCCGGGGCGCGCTGGTCGGGCCCGTCGTCGGCGGGGTCGCCGCCGCGGTGCTCTGGGAGGCCCTGACCTGGGCGGGCTGGCCGTACGACGGCGGGTGGATCTGGGTCGTCGCGCTCCTCGGCTCCGGGGTCGTGGCCGCCGTGGTGGCATGGGTGCTCGGCCGTCGCCGGCGGGCTGCTGACGAGGCCTTCTACGAGCGGGTCCGCGCGAACGGCGCCTGAGCCCGCACGAACGGCTCCGCACGAACCGCGGCCGAACCCGCACGAACGGCTTCGCACGAACCACGCCCGAACCCGCACCGAACGGCTCCGCACGAACCGCGACGCACGGTCACCGTGCGTCCGCCCCCGTCAGGCCGTGAGCCCGAGTGCGTCCGCGCCCGTCAGGCCGTGAGTCCGAGCGCGTCCATCCGCCGGCTGTGGGCCGCGATGAGCTCGGTCCAGACCGGCTCGAGTCGTGACTGGTCCTCGCGGGCCTGCGACGCGAGCGCCGACCGCCCCACGAGCAGGGTGTCGCCGACGAG
>NZ_BACW01000675.1:0-3795 GCF_000333315.1 Curtobacterium sp. B8 | reverse complement strand
ACCGACGCGGCGGGTCAGTTCGTCGTCGGTCTGCCGGACCGCCTCACCCCGCATGTGGTGCACGGCGAGCTTCACCTCGGGGCGGTCGAAGAACCGCGTGCCGCCCTGCACCCGGTAGGGCACGCCGGCGCGGCCGAGCGCCGACTCGAGGGCGGCGGACTGCGCGCCGACGCGGAAGAGGACCGCCACGTCGCCCCATGCGGACCCGCCGGCGACCAGGTCCGTGATCGTGCGGGCGACCGTCTGCGCCTCGTCACCGTCGTGCACGCACGCGAGGACCGTCGGTTCCGGACCGGGCGCGGTGCTCTGCGCGACGAGGTCGAGCGCACCCGGACGGCCGCGCATGAGCGTGTTGGCGGCGTGGACGACCTCGCGCGTCGACCGGTAGTTGCGCTCGAGCCGCACGACCGAACCGCGTGGGAACTCCGAGCCGAACCCGAGCAGGAACCCGCTCGACGCCCCGGCGAAGGAGTAGATCGTCTGGCTGGCGTCACCCACCACGCACACGTCGTCACGACCGCCGAGCCAGGCCCGCAGGAGCGCGTGCTGCACGGGCGAGACGTCCTGGTACTCGTCGACGACGAAGAACCGGTACTGCTGCCGGACGTAGGACGCGACCCGCGGTTCCGACTCGACCATGCCGAGCGTGGCGAGGAGGACGTCCTCGAAGTCGAGCTGCCGGCGGTCGTCCTTGAGCTGTTCGTACGAGCGCATGAGGTCGACAACCCGGCGCGGGGAGGTGTCCCGCGGCATCGTCCGGTCCGCTGCAGCGGCTTCGTACTCCTCGAGCGTCAGCATCTGCACCTTGCGCCACTCGACCTCGGCCGCGAGGTCGCGCAGCACCGGGGTGTCGACGTGCAGGCCGACGGTGTCCGCCGCGTGCGCGATCACCCGGCCCTTCTTGTCGACGAGGCGCGGTGCGTGGCCACCGACGGTGTCCGGCCAGAAGTAGCTGAGCTGCGCCATCGCCGCCGAGTGGAAGGTGCGCGCCTGGACCGTCCCCGCCCCGAGCGCGCGCAGGCGGGAACGGAGCTCCCCCGCCGCTCGGGTCGTGAAGGTCAGCGCCAACACGTGGTTCGGCGAGTAGGTCCCGGTCGCGACCCCGTACGCGATCCGGTGCGTGATGGCCCGGGTCTTCCCGGTGCCGGCACCGGCGAGGACCGCGACGGGGCCGAGCAGCGTCCGTGCGACCGCCCGTTGCTCCGGGTCGAGCGCGGCGAGCAGTTCCTCGGCGGACGGCCCCGCGGCACCCGCGGGCGGTGCTGCGGCGCCGCTCACGGCAGGTCCAGCGGGCCGCCGTACCACTCCTCGATGATGGCGCGGGCGATGGAGGTGCGGCCCGGCAGCAGGAGGGTGTCCCCGGCGCGCTCCCGGATCTCGTCGCGGGAGAACCACCGGACGTCGAGGATCTCGACGCCGTCGGGGCGGGCGGTGCTCGGGTCGCCGTCGACCGCGCGGGCCCGGAAGCCGAGCATCAGCGACGCGGGGAACGGCCACGGCTGCGACCCGAGGTACTCCGGCTCCTCGACGCGGACACCGGACTCCTCCCAGACCTCGCGCCGCACGGCGTCCTCGAGGGACTCACCCGGCTCGACGAACCCGGCGAGCAGCGAGTACCGGTCCTGGTCCCACGCCGCGTTCGAGCCGAGGAGGATGCGGTCCTCGGCGTCGGTCACGCCGACGATGATCGCGGCGTCGGTGCGCGGGAAGAGCTCGTGCCCCTCGGGGTCGCGGCGGACCCAGCCACCCGTGGTGACCGACGCCGGGGAACCGGTGCGGGGCGAGAAGCCGTGCACGGCGTGCCAGTTCGCCATCGCGACCGCCTCGACCGCGAGGCCCTGGTCGCGCGCGGACAGCTCCGTGCCGAACATCCGGAGGCTCTCCCAGGCGTCCTCGTCCGGTTCGATCGCGCGTGCGGTGTCCGGGTCGACGAAGGCGGCGACGAATCGGGTGCCGGCCGGGGCGTCGGCGGCGTCGGCGATCGCGCGGCCGAGGTACAGCAGGACGGTGTCCTCGGGGACGTCCGCGGCGGACACGAAGCGCAGCGTGCCGTCGGCGTTCCGGAGCATCTCCGAACCACGGAGCGGGAGGTACCGCGTGGCCGGGTCGTCGCGGAGCACGCTGTCGAGGTCCGGCGTCGTGCGGAACTCCGCGTCGCGGTCGAGTTCGTTCCGGGACAGGGGCAGTCTGGCGGCGAACTCGACGGTCACGGCGGAGGGCTCCTCAGATCAGCGGCTTCGGCCGGGAGTGCCCGGGTCAGCGTGGCGTGCCCGGATGGCGACGACACGGACCTACCCTGATGGGCATGGCGGGATCCCAGTTCACTCTAGCCGCGTTGGCGACGACGGCCGTGCCCGGGCTCGTCGTCACGGGGACACGCACGCTCGGCTCCGCGGCGTCCGGGGACTACGAGTCCGCGGTCCTCCGCGACGCCGACGGCGCCGCACTCGCGATCCGCCGGCCCCGCAACCAGCGGGCCGAAGCGCGCCAGTCGGCCGACCTCGTCGCGATCCGGGCGCTGAGCGCCGGGATCCGCACGCGCCTCCCGTTCGCCGTCGCCGAGTACCGCGGACAGGCCCCGATCGGGTCGACGCGCGCCATCGTGACCACCTACGTCCCCGGCGCCCACCCCGCGCTCCGCGACCTCGCCGACCGCCCCGGTCTCGCCGCCTCGGTCGGCCGTGCGGTGGCGGCGGTCCACCAGCTGCCGACGAGGTTCGTCACCGACGCCGGCCTCCCGTCGCTCACCCCGTTCGAGGTCCTCCGGTCCGCGGTCTCCGTCATGGACCGCGCGGTCGCCACCAAGCTCGTCCCGGCCGCGCTCAAGGAGCGGTGGGAGGGCGCGGCCCGTGACCAGCAGCTGTGGCAGTTCACGCCGACGGTCGTGCACGGCTCGGTCGGCACCGAGGCGCTCCTCGTGGACGGCGACGCCGTGACCGGGGTGCTCGGTTGGGGCGAGCTCCGGCTCGGCGACCCCGCGAAGGACCTCGCGTGGGTGCTCGCCGGGCGGAAGGACGCGTTCGACACGGTCCTCAGCGCGTACGAGACGAACGGCGGCGGCCGTGACCGGCAGCTCGCGCAGCGCGCACGGGTGCACCACGAGCTCGAGACGGCGCAGTGGCTGCTGCACGGCGTGCAGGTGAAGAGCACCGAGGTCGTCGACGACGCGGTCGCGATGATGCACCGGTTGGTCGACGCGGTGCACGCGCCGACGGCAGCGCCGCTGCAGTCGGTGTCCCCGGAGACCATGGAGATCGGCGAGGTCGAGCAGCTGCTGTCGTCGACCGAGCGTCGGCACGGCTGACCCCGGTCGCGCTCGCGCCGAACGGTCACGACTCCCCGCTCACCTCCGGCGACCGGTCACGACCCGTCGCCCCGGATGCCCGTGACCGACGGTTCGTGACCGCCCGGCGACCTGCACACGGCACGTCGCGACCGGCGCGGGCGTGGGCATCACCCGTCCACCGGACGGTCACGACTCCCCGCTCACCTCCGGCGACCGGTCACGACCCGTCGCCCCGGACGCCCGCAACCGACGGTTCGTGACCGCCCGGCGACCTGCGCACGGCACGTCGCGACCGCTCGGCAACCTGCGCACGGCGCGGCGTGACCGGCGCGTGTGTGGGCATCACCCGTCCACCGGACGGTCACGACTCCCCGCTCACCTCCGGCGACCGGTCACGACCCGTCGCCCCGGACGCCCGCAACCGACGGTTCGTGACCGCTCGGCGACCTGTACGCGGCGCGTCGTGACCGCTCGTCGGCCGGCGCACGGCACGGCGCGACCGCCTGGAG
>NZ_BACW01000676.1:0-1691 GCF_000333315.1 Curtobacterium sp. B8 | reverse complement strand
ACCTCGCCCTCGTACGCGATCGGCTCGTCGTACTGCGAGATCTGGTAGTTCTTCGGGTTGTCCGGGTAGAAGTAGTTCTCCCGGGCGAACCGGGACGACTCGGCGATCGAGCAGCCGAGCGCGAGCCCGAGGCTGATCGAGTACCGGACGGCCTGCTCGTTGACGACCGGCAGCGATCCCGGCAGCCCGAGGTCGACCGGCGTCACGTTCGTGTTCGGCTCGCCGCCGAAGAAGTTCGGTGCGTCGGAGAACATCTTGGTCTTCGTGCCGAGCTCGACGTGCACCTCGAACCCGAGCACCGGCTCGTAGCGTTCGAGTGCCTCGTCGAAGTCCATCAGGGCTTCCTTCTGCGCCATCAGATCACGCCTTCCTGCGCGGCCGACTGCTGGGAGGCGTCCAGGTCGGGGATTCGGTCGATGAGCGGGGCGCCCCACTGCTGTTCGAGGAGCCGCTCGAGGGCCGTGCCGTAGCGGTACAGCCGGGCGTCCTCGCGCTGCGGCGCCATGAGCTGGACGCCGGTGGGCAGGCCGTCCTCGGGCGCGAGGCCGTTCGGGATGCTCATGCCGGGGACGCCCGCGAGGTTCGCCGGGATCGTGGTGAGGTCGTTGAGGTACATCGCGAGGGGGTCGTCGATGCGGTCCCCGAAGGGCAGCGCCGTCGTCGGGGCGGACGGGCTGACGAGCACGTCGACCTGCTCGAACGCTGCCGTGAAGTCGCGCTGGACGAGCGTGCGCACCTTCTGCGCCGACCCGTAGTACGCGTCGTAGTACCCGGCGCTCAGGGCGTAGGTGCCGAGGATGATGCGGCGCTTCACCTCGGGGCCGAAGCCGACCTCACGTGTCGCAGCCATGACGTCCTCGACCGTCGCGCCGTTCTCCGGCGTGACGCGGAGGCCGAAGCGCACGGAGTCGAACTTCGCGAGGTTCGACGAGGCCTCGGCCGGGAGGATCAGGTAGTACGCGCTGATGGCGTACGCGAACGACGGTGCGTCGATCTCGACGATCTCGGCGCCGGCCGACTCGAGGAGCGCGACGGTCTCGCGGAAGCGCTGCTCGACGCCGGCCTGGAAGCCCTCGCCACCGGCGAGTTCCTTCACGACGCCGACCTTGAGCCCGCGCAGCGTGTCCGCCTGCAGGCCCTCGCGCGCGGCGGCCGCCATGGACGGCCACGCACCGGGGATCGAGGTCGAGTCACGCGGGTCGTGCCCGCCGATGACGTCGTGCAGCAGCGCGGCGTCGAGGACCGTGCGCGACACCGGACCGATCTGGTCGAGCGAGGACGCCAGGGCGATCGCGCCGTAGCGGCTCACACCGCCGTACGTGGGCTTCACGCCGACCGTGCCGGTGAACGCACCGGGCTGCCGGATCGAGCCGCCGGTGTCGGACCCGAGCGCGAAGGGCGCCTCGTAGGCCGCCACGGCCGCGGCCGAACCACCGCCGGAGCCGCCGGGGACCCGGTCGAGGTCCCACGGGTTGTGCGTCGGGCCGTAGGCCGAGAACTGCGTGGTCGACCCCATGGCGAACTCGTCCATGTTGGTCTTGCCGATCGGCACGAGACCGGCAGCACGCAGCTTGGCGACCGGGGTCGCGTCGTACGGGGGCCGCCAGCCTTCGAGGATCTTCGAGCCGGAGGTCGTGGGCATGTCCTGCGTGCAGAGGACGTCCTTCACGGCGACGGGCACGCCGGCGAGG
>NZ_BACW01000677.1:1433-2084 GCF_000333315.1 Curtobacterium sp. B8 | reverse complement strand
TCCCGTCCGTCTGCTCGCGGGTGCGGCGGGCGTGCCCGAGACTCGCGGTACGCGACGGATCGCGCGTCCGTCGGCACGAGATCCGTCGCCCACCCCGAGACTCGGCCCGCCGCGCGCGGCCGGCGCGCCGCGCTCGCGGATCAGCTGTCCCGCACCGCGAGGACGCGGTGCGGGACAGCCGCCTCCGCGACCCACCCGGCCGGCAGCGCACGCCGGAGCTCGTCGACGGTGAAGCTGCGGCGGATCGACCGCAGTCCGTCGACGCGGACGAACGTGCCGGCGGCGACGAGTGGCGACGCCAGCGCGTAGGACCGGTAGGCGTTCCGGGAACGCCGGATGTCGGAGTGCACCACGCGCGAGGCCGCGAGCCGGGCCGAGTCGGCGAGGAAGGTCGAGCGTGCGGCGTCGTCCAGGTGGTGCAGGACGTGGTTCGACACCACGACGTCGAAGCGCTCGCCCGCCGCGACGAGGTCGTCGCTCGACTGCTCGTGGAACACCACGCCCCGCGTCCGCGACCGGTTCGCCGCGGCGATCGCGCGCGGGTCCGGGTCGACCCCGACGACCTCGACCTCGAAGCCGTCGCTCGCGGCCCAGCGGACCAGCGCTCGGGCGAGGTCGCCACCACCGCAGCCGAGGTCGAGCACCCGCGCA
>NZ_BACW01000677.1:0-1412 GCF_000333315.1 Curtobacterium sp. B8 | reverse complement strand
GGCATCACGTGGGTCCGCCAGACCGTCCGCCACCCGCTGACGAGGGCGTTCACCACCGCGAACCGCCGGAACGTCCGGTCGAGTGCACGGGGGTCGCAGTCGGGGTCGTCCATCAGTTCGCGCAGGTCGAGGTCGCGGACCGACAGGTCGACCGGGAGGCGCGGCTCTGCTCGGTCGCGTCGCCTCACGGCCGGCCCACGGCCGCGTCGGTGCCGGCACCTGCGTCTGTGTCTGTGCCGGCACCTGCGTCTGTGCCTGTGCCTGTGCCTGTGCCTGTGGGCTCCCGCTGGACGACGGTGCAGCGTGCGGCCTCGACGGTGAGCCCGGGGCCGAACGCGAGCGCGATCACCGGCGCGCCGGCCCGGAGTCCGCTCCGGAGGGCTTCGGCGAGCACGAAGAACACGGTCGCGCTCGACATGTTGCCGTGGTCGCGGAGGACCGCCCGGCTCGCGGCGAGTGCCGTCGGCGGCAGGCCGAGCGCCTCCTCGGTCCGGTCGAGGATCGCCCTCCCACCGGGGTGGACCGCCCAGGTGGGGACGGCCGCGGGGCGTCCCTCGCCGAGGAGCGGTGCCACGGCCCGACCGACGTGCTCGCCGATCAGCTTCGGCACGGCCGTGGAGAGGACCATCTCGAAGCCCTCGTCGCCGATGTTCCAGGCCATGTCGTCGACGCCCTCCGCGACGACACTCGTCGTGAACGCGTCGAGGCGGAGACCCGGTCCGCCGGACGTCACGACCGCAGCGGCGGCGCCGTCGCCGAAGACACTGTTCGACACGATCTGGTCCGGGTCGTCCGACGCGCGGACGTGGAGCGTGCAGAGTTCGGCGCAGACGACGAGCACGACCGCGTCCGGGTCGGCGTCGACGAACGCGGCCGCGATCCGGAGCGCCGGGAACGCCGCACAGCAGCCCATGAACCCGATGTGCTGCCGGAAGACCGAGGGGCGCAGGCCGAGCTGGTGCACGACGTCGAGGTCCGGGCCGGGCTGGGTGAAGCCGGTGCACGACACCGTGACGACGTGGGTGACCGTGTCCGGGGCCGTCCCCGCGCGCTCCAGCGCGTCGCGGGCGGACGCCACGAACAACGGCGGCGCGAGGACCCGGTAGGCGTCGTTCCGTGTGCCGGTCGACGGCGAGACGAGCGCACCCGCGTCGTCACGGAAGGCGCCGGGCCCCGCTGCCGGGTCGAGCTCGGGGAGCACGGTGTGCCGGGTGTCGACGGCCGACCCGTCGAAGGCCGCCCCGATGATCCGCCGAGCGAGCCGCGAGGCGTCTGCCTGGTCGAGGAAGAGGTCGCGGACGGCGCCCTGGCCGATGCTCGTCCGCGGGACGGCGGTTCCGATGGCGCGGATCGTTGCGGACACGACTCATCCTGTCACCCGGTCGCTGACGCGTCCCCAGGAACGACGGGAG
>NZ_BACW01000678.1:0-2930 GCF_000333315.1 Curtobacterium sp. B8 | reverse complement strand
AGTGATCCGGCAGTGGCTGTGGAAGCGCTGTCGCTCACCGGATAAAAGGTACCTCGGGGATAACAGGCTGATCTTGCCCAAGAGTCCATATCGACGGCATGGTTTGGCACCTCGATGTCGGCTCGTCGCATCCTGGGGCTGGAGTAGGTCCCAAGGGTTGGGCTGTCCGCCCATTAAAGCGGTACGCGAGCTGGGTTTAGAACGTCGTGAGACAGTTCGGTCCCTATCCGCTGCGCGCGTTGGAAATTTGAGAAGATCTATCCCTAGTACGAGAGGACCGGGATGGACGAACCTCTGGTGTGTCAGTTGTTCTGCCAAGGGCACCGCTGATTAGCTACGTTCGGACCGGATAACCGCTGAAAGCATCTAAGCGGGAAGCCGTCTTCGAGATGAGATTTCCATGCACCTTGAGTGTGAGAGGCTCCCAGCAGACTACTGGGTTGATAGGCCGGATGTGGAAGCGGGGACTAACGACCCGTGGAGCTGACCGGTACTAATAAGCCGAAGACTTGACAACACACTGATTTCCGTGGCCTTCGTGTCACGGGCTCGCGTCCACTTTGTGGTTCCCGACAGACGATCGGGAACGAAACTGAATACTTCAGCGAGATCTGAAGGAATGGTTTTGATCCAGGATCTGGGTCGAAGGTGTTCCGGTGGTCATAGCGAGAGGGAAACGCCCGGTCACATTCCGAACCCGGAAGCTAAGCCTCTCAGCGCCGATGGTACTGCAAGGGGGACCTTGTGGGAGAGTAGGACGCCGCCGGACTCAACGTTGCAACACCAGGGAACCCCTGACCACCACGTGGTCAGGGGTTTTCTGCGTTCCCGGGCCGGTTTCGTTCTCTCGCGACGAGTGGGGTCACGGGAGGAGGCCGAGCTCCATCGCTCGGGTCACGGCACGTGTGCGGTCGTTGACGCCGAGCTTCTCGAACACGTGCCCGAGGTGCGTCTTCACGGTGGTCTCGCTGAGGAAGAGCTGTCGGCCGATCGCGGGGTTCGAGTTCCCTTGCGCGACGAGGCGGAGCACCTCGAGTTCCCTGGGCGAGAGGGACGGCCCAGGTGCCGGCTTGCCGGTGGTGCGCCGGACGAGGGCGGCCACCGCGGACGGCGCGAGCGCGGTTTCGCCGCGGGCTGTGGCACGGACGCCGGCGAGGATCTCGGACTCGGGTGCTGCCTTCAGCAGGTAGCCGGCGGCGCCGGCCTCGATCGCGGCGAGGATCTGGTCGTCGGACTCGTACGTGGTGAGGATGAGCACGCGGATGCCGGGCTCTCGGGCGAGGACGCGGGCGGTGGCGGCGTCGCCGTTGAGGCCCGGCATCCGGAGGTCCATCAGCACGACGTCGGGGCGTTCTGCGAGCGTGATCGCCACGGCAGCGTCGCCGTCACTCGCCTGGCCCACAACCTCGACGTCTTCGGCCTCTTGGAGGAGTGCGACGATGCCGCTGCGGACGATCGGGTGGTCGTCGGCGACGACGACGCGGATCACCGGGTTGCTCCGGACAGGGGAGCGGCGCTGCGCTGGGTCGTCGGATCGGGCGTGGTCGGCAGGGCGACCTCCACGACCGTGCCGTGCCCCGGGCTCGAGGTGATGGTGCAGGTGCCGCCCGCGAGGGCGAGCCGCTCGCGGAGGCCGCGCAGCCCGTGACCCGCGGTCGGTACCGCGGAGTCGAAGCCGACGCCGTCGTCGCTGATCCGCAGGCTGACCTGCTCGGCCGCCACCTGCAGGCGGACGTGCACCGAGGCGGCGTCGGCGTGCGCGCGGACGTTGGCCAGTGCCTCCTGGCCGGTGCGCAACAGCACCACCTGTGTGTCGCGGTCGAGGGCGCAGTCCGGGGCGTCTGCCGAGACCGGGATGCCGGTCTCACGGGCGAAGCGTTCGCCGAGACGGTGGAGTGCGGCGCCGAGGCCGTCGCCGGCGATCCCGGCTGAGCCGGCTGCGACGAGGGTGCGGGACTCCTCGAGCGCGGCGCGGGCTGATTCCTCGAGGATCGTGAGGCGTTCATCGAGCCGATCGACCCGGTCGGCGGCGAGGTCGCCCCGTGCACGTTCGGTGAGCATGACGATGCCGGCGAGGTTCTGGGCGACGGTGTCGTGCAGCTCGCGGGCGAGGCGTTCGCGTTCGCTCGTCACCCCGGCGCGACGGTGCGCTTCGGCGAGGGAGTCCTGCGTGGCGCGGAGCTCCTCGATGAGCTGGCGCCGCTCGTCGGACAGCCGGGCGATGCGGGTGATCCAGAGCCCGAGGGCGCAGGCTCCGGCGATGCTGACGCCCTCGATGAGGACGGTGCTGACGAGGGCGGACGGCCCCGACGCGATCTGCAGGCCGACACCCGCCGCGACGCCGATCGCCAGCGAGACCAGGAGCGAGGTCCGGACACGCTCGATCTGGCACCAGGCGACCGGGAACAAGATGCACTGCACGAACGCGGTGCTCGGGACGGTGGCCGGGAGGACGAGCGCGGCCACGACCAGGAGCGGGACGAAGGCGGTGGCGGCCCGGCGGTCCTCGTACCCGCGCCACCCGAACCCGGCGTAGGCGAGGGCCAGGACGGCGAGCATCGCGAAGGCCGGCCAGCGGGTCGGCCACGGGGACCACCCGAGCACGGCGAGGACCGCGACGAGCGCGAGCGTCGCACCG
Organism: Curtobacterium sp. B8; assembly: GCF_000333315.1. Lineage (NCBI taxonomy): Bacteria > Bacillati > Actinomycetota > Actinomycetes > Micrococcales > Microbacteriaceae > Curtobacterium > Curtobacterium sp. B8. Next base: position 292 of record NZ_BACW01000678.1, on the reverse strand, counting down.
ACGGCCACGTGCAGGCCCCAGTTGCGGTGCGTCGTGATCCGGTCCATCGCCCCAGCATCCCACCGGCCGGCCGCCCGGGGGGAGTTCTCCACAGGCGGCATCAGGCGTCCTTGCGGTTCCACCGGAACGTCAGGAGGCACACGACGACGCCCGCGACCAGCCATGCTGCCAGGATGAGTGCTCCCCAACCGAGGTGTCACGCGCCTCCCGGCTCGTCCGATGCGAACTGCGACGGCAGGAACACGGGACGCATGTCCGACTCCATCCAGAGCACCGGGAACACACTTGCGAC
>NZ_BACW01000679.1:0-6139 GCF_000333315.1 Curtobacterium sp. B8 | reverse complement strand
CTCCTACGGCGACCCCGTCTCGGCCGCCCGCACGTGGCGTGAGCAGGGCGCGGAGTGGATCCACCTCGTGGACCTCGACGCCGCGTTCGGCCGAGGCGACAACCGTGCGGTCATCGCCCGCGCGATCGACGAGGTCGAGGGCGTCGCGGTGGAGCTCTCCGGCGGCATCCGCGACGACGCCTCGCTCGAGGCGGCCCTCGCCACCGGCGCGGCCCGCGTGAACCTCGGGACGGCCGCGCTCGAAGACCCGGCGTGGGCGGCCCGGGTCATCGGCGAGTACGGCGACCAGATCGCGGTCGGCCTCGACGTCCGCGGGACGACCCTCGCCAGCCGTGGCTGGACGGAGGACGCGGGCGACCTGTGGGAGGTCCTCGACCGCCTCGAGGCCGCGGGCTGTGCGCGCTACGTCGTGACCGACGTGACGAAGGACGGCACGCTCCAGGGTCCCAACGTCGACCTCCTCCGACAGGTGTGCGAGCGCACCGACAAGCCCGTCGTGGCCTCCGGCGGCATCTCGACCCTCGACGACCTGGTGGCGCTGCGGGAGCTCGTGCCCCTCGGCCTGGAGGGCGCGATCATCGGCAAGGCGCTCTACTCCGGGGCGTTCACGCTCCCGGCCGCGCTCGAGATCGCCTCGGCCTAGCAACCGTGTCGGGCATCTCGAACGGCCGCGGTACCGGCCCGGACCCCGAGAACGGCCGCGGCACCGGACCCGACGCGCACGAGCGCGGGCACGACGACGCCCACACGCCCGGCGGTGCCGCCGACTCCGCGGGTCTGCCGTGGGCGGGGCGGACGTTCGACCACCACGACACCGCGTTCGCCGAGGACGACGGCCTCGCCGACCCGGCACTCGTCGCCGCGATCCGGGCCGTCGCCGACGGGACCACGCAGGCCGCGGTCGTGTCGGCGCTCCGGACCGCGCGGCTCCTCGTCCCGCTCGTCGCCGAGGCCGGGGACGTCGGACACACCGACACCGGCAAGCTCGTCGACAAGACGCAGGAGCTCTCGATCGTCACCGTCGCCGGCCCCGACGGTCGCGCCGTGATGCCGGCCTTCACCTCCGTCGAGGCGATGCGCTCCTGGGACCCGACCGCCCGTCCGGTCCCGGTCGAGTCGCGCCGGGTGGCGATGGCGGCGGCGAGCGAGGAGACCCAGCTCGTCGTGCTCGACCCGACCGCGCCGACCGAGTTCGTGCTCCGCCGGCCCGCGGTGTGGGCGCTCGGGCAGGACCTGCCCTGGACGCCCTGCTTCGAGGACCCCGAGGTCGCGCAGGCCTTCGCGGACTCCGTCGCCGGGGAGCACGCCGTCGCCCGCGTCGAGCTCGCCCCGGGCGACCCGCTCGGACGCTTCCAGGGCGCGGAGCTCACGGTCGGGCTCGCGCTCGTCCCCGGCCTCGACCAGACAGCGGTGCAGCAGCTCGTCGGTCGCCTGCAGGTGCGCTGGTCCGCGGACCCGCTCATCGCCGAACGCGTGGACAGCATGCGGGTGGCTCTCCGCCCGGCGTGATCCGCGCCTCCAGGTCGGGTCGCCACCAGCACACCGTGCCGGGCACGGACCAGTCGGGAGGCACGGTGCACGCCCGCAGGGCGGGCCGCGTCGGATGCGACGCGGCCCCGGCGGTGCACCCGGGCCGTCGGCCGGTCGCCGGTAGCATGGGGCACGTGAGCACGAACCCGACGACGAACCCCGGAACCGGCGCGACCACCATCGGTCCGACGGGGCGTCCCGTCCGGCAGTTCGCGATCCCGGAGGAGCTCGACGGACACGGGCCGGCGCGCATCATCGCGCTGTGCAACCAGAAGGGCGGCGTCGGCAAGACGACGACGTCGATCAACCTCGGCGCGGCGCTCGCCGAGTACGGACGCAAGGTCCTCGCGGTCGACTTCGACCCGCAGGGCGCGCTGTCGGCGGGCCTCGGCGTCCGCACCCACGACATCCCCACGGTCTACGACCTGCTGATGGGGGCGATCAAGGACCCGAACGAGGTCATCCAGCCGACGAACACGCCGTACCTCGACGTCATCCCGGCGAACATCGACCTGTCCGCAGCGGAGGTCCACCTGGTCAACGAGGTGGCCCGCGAGCAGATCCTCGCGAGCGTGCTGCGGAAGGTGCAGCACGACTACGACGTCATCCTCGTCGACTGCCAGCCGTCGCTCGGCCTCCTCACGGTGAACGCCCTCACGGCAGCGCACGGCGTCCTCATCCCGCTCGAGTGCGAGTTCTTCGCGCTGCGCGGTGTGGCGCTGCTCATCGAGACGATCGACAAGGTGCGGGACCGCCTGAACCCGGCGCTGACCCTCGACGGCATCCTCGCGACGATGTACGACTCGCGGACGCTGCACTCGCGTGAGGTCATGGAGCGCGTCGTGGACACCTTCGACGACCGGGTGCTCGACACGGTCATCGGCCGGACGGTGAAGTTCCCGGACGCGACCGTGTCCGCTCGCCCGATCACGCAGACCGCGCCCGACCACGCCGCCGCGCACGCGTACCGGCAGCTCGCACGGGAGCTCGTCGAGCGTGGCGCCGTCGCCTGAGCCGCAGGACACCGCTGCTGGCGCTCCCGCTCCGGCGGGGACGCAGACCGCGCCGGGCTTCCGGGTCCGGCTGTCGAACTTCGACGGGCCGTTCGACCTGCTGCTCTCGCTCATCACGAAGCACGAGCTCGACATCACCGAGGTGTCGCTCGGCGCGGTGACGGGGGAGTTCATCCAGTACGTCCGGCAGGCCGAGTCCGCCGACGAGCTCGACGAGGCGAGCGAGTTCCTCGTCGTCGCCGCCACCCTGCTCGACCTCAAGATCGCCGGGCTGCTGCCCCAGGGGGAGCTCGTCGACGCCGAGGACGTGGCCCTGCTCGAGGCCCGCGACCTGCTCTTCGCGCGCCTCCTGCAGTACCGCGCGTTCAAACAGGCGGCGGACTGGTTCGGCGAACGCTGGGGCACCGAGTCCCGCCGGCACGTGCGGAGCGTCCGCCTCGAGGAACGGTTCCGGGCACGGACACCCGAACTCGTCTGGACCCTGTCGCTGCAGGACTTCGCCGCGCTGGCGACCCTGGCGTTCGCGCCGCGGGAGATCCCCACCGTGGGGCTCGACCACCTGCACGCGCCGCTGGTGAGCATCCGCGAGCAGGCGGCCATCGTGGTCTCGATCCTCCGGACCCGCGCCGACGAGGACGTCGCGTTCCGCGAGCTGGTCGCCGGCGTCGACGAGACGGGTATCGTGGTGGCTCGTTTCCTCGCGATCCTCGAGCTGTACCGCACCGCGTCGATCACGTTCGAGCAGGTGGAACCGCTCGGGGAACTGCTGCTGCGGTGGACCGCCGAGGACTGGTCCGACGAGAGCCTCGCCAACCTGGGAGCCGACTATGACGGATGACGCGCACGGTCACGCGCACGGCCGGTCGCACGGACACGCGCACGACTCGTCGAGCGCCGAACCCGGCAGCGCGGACGAGATGGCTGACGCCCGGGCGATCGAGCAGGCGATGCACCACGCTGCGCCCGCGCTGCCCATCGACCGGCAGCTCGAGGCGATCCTCATGATCGCCGACGAACCGCAGTCGCTCGTCGCGCTCGGCGCCGCGATCGGTGCTCCCGTGCCCGCGGTCCGCCAGGCGATCGAGCGACTCGTCGCCGACTTCGACGGCGCGGACGGGACGATCCGCCGTGGGTTCGAACTCCGCGAGGTCGGCGGCGGCTGGCGCTTCTACGTCCGGCAGGAGCTCGACGAGGTCGTCGAGCAGTTCGTCGAGGCGGAACGGGCCGCGCGGCTGTCCCAGGCGGCGCTCGAGACCCTCGCCGTGGTCGCGTACAAGCAGCCGATCACCGCTCCCAGATCCCTCGATCCGGGCGGTGAACGTCGACGGCGTCGTGCGGACGCTCGTCGCCCGGGGCTCATCGAGGAGTCGTTCACGGACGCCGAAAACCGGCCCATTAATTACGTCACGTCCGACCTGGTGCTNCAGCAGCTCGGCATCAACTCGCTCGACGAGCTGCCGCTCATCTCGCCCCTCCTGGACGACGGTGCCGACGGCTTCGGGCAGAACGAAGGGATCCCCGATGGCCGCGTATGAGGAAGAACGACGAGGCGGCCCGCGGGGCGGCTCCGGTCGCGGGGACGGATCGGGTCGGCCGGGAGGCGCGTCACGCGACCGCGACGCCGGCTCCGGTCGTGCCGGTGGCCGGTTCGGCGGCGGGGGCCGCGACGAGCGGTCCGGCGGGGAGCGCGGGGGGTACCGCGGGCGGGACGACCGTGGGGACCGCGGCGGCCACGAGCGGCGGGACGACCGTGGTGCGTCGGGCGGTGGGTACCGGGGCCGCGATGACCGTGGTGCGTCGGGCGGGTACCGGGGTCGGGACGACCGTGGCGCGTCTGACAGCGGCTACCGCGGCCGCGATGACCGTGCTGCGTCGGGCGGGTACCGGGGACGCGATGACCGTGGTGCGTCGGGCGGTGGGTACCGGGGCCGCGATGACCGTGGTGCGTCGGGCGGTGGCTACCGGGGCCGGGACGACCGTGGTGCGTCTGACGGTGGCTACCGCGGCCGGGACGACCGACCTGGTGGGCCTCGCCGCGAGGACGACCGCGGTGGGTACCGCGGCCGCGACGACCACTCCGGCGGCGACCGCGGCCGCTTCGTGCGCCGCGACGACGATCGCCGCCAGGGTGACCGCGGGGGCTTCGTGCGCCGCGACGACGAGCGTGGCGGGTACCGCGGCCGGGACGACGAGCGTGGTGGGTACCGCGGCCGGGACGACCGGCAGGGAGGCGGGTACCGCGGGCGCGACGACCGTCGTGACGACCGCGGCGGGTACCGCGGCCGCGACGACCGTGGTGCGTCGGGCGGTGGGTACCGCGGCCGGGACGACCGTCGTGACGAGCGCGGTGGGTACCGCGGCCGCGACGACCGCCAGGGTGCGCCCCGCCGCGACGACGACCGTCGCCGCGACCCGGCCCGCGAGGACCGCCGCGCACCCGACGGACGTCCGAGCACCGTCTGGCACAACGGCCGGCGGTACGTCGGCGGCACCACGACGGCGAGGAACGGCGACCGCCCGAACGCGTCCGGCCAGCGTCCCGGCGGCCAGCGCTCGGGCGGCCCGCGGTCCAGCGCGCCGAGGAGCACCGACCGCGCGACCACCCCGCAGCCCGAAGGTGCCCGTGACGAACACGGGCAGCCGCTCGAGGGCACGCCCGAGCGTCCGATCATCCCCGAGTGGGACGCGGCCGACGGGACCGCGACCGCCGGAGCCGAGCCGGGCCTCCAGGCCGACGGTGAGCGCCTGCAGAAGGTGATCGCCGCTGCGGGCGTGGCGTCCCGCCGCGTCGCGGAGAACCTGATCGTCGAGGGACGGGTGACCGTCAACGGCGAGGTCGTCGAGGCCCTCGGGCGTCGGGTCGACCCGGAGACCGACGCCATCGCGGTGGACGGCGTGCCCGTGCAGGTCGACACCTCCAAGCGGTACGTCCTGCTCAACAAGCCGGTCGGCATCGTGTCGAGCCTGCAGGACGAGCGTGGGCGTCGTGACCTGTCCGAGTTCGTCGACCGGTACGAGGAGCGCCTGTTCAACGTCGGCCGGCTCGACGCGGAGACCTCGGGCCTGCTCGTGCTGACGAACGACGGCGACCTGGCGCACGTGCTCGCGCACCCGTCGTTCGGCGTGACGAAGACCTACATCGCGAAGGTGCAGGGGAACGTCAACCCTGCGACGGTCCAGCGGCTGCTCGACGGCGTGGAGCTCGAGGACGGGCCGATCGCCGCGGACAAGGTGCGGCTGCTCGAGTCGTCGCGCGGTGAGTCGCTCGTCGAGATCACGCTGCACTCCGGCCGGAACCGGATCGTCCGGCGCATGCTCGACGAGGTCGGCCACCCCGTGCTCGAGCTCGTGCGCAGGTCGTTCGGGCCGCTGCAGCTCGGCTCCCTGCCGATCGGGCGGACGCGGGAGTTGTCGACCGTGGAGCTCGGGAAGCTGCTCGCCATCGCGCGGGGGCACGGGCAGGAGGCAGTCGCGCGGACGGACGAGTGAGTCGCCGCCGAGGAGTCCCTCGACCGCGAGCACATCGCAATCGGGAGTATTTCATATTCACGATCTAGGGTCATGTCGCTTCGTCCGACCCCAGAAAGTGATCATGA
>NZ_BACW01000680.1:0-13535 GCF_000333315.1 Curtobacterium sp. B8 | reverse complement strand
GTCCCGGTGTCGTCCGCCGGTTCCGGCGGCGGCGCGAAGACGCCGTCGTACAGCCGGACCGCGCTCCACCCGGCCACGAGCGCCGCGGTCCCGAGGACCGACGCGACCCAGGGCACCGCACCCGACCACGCGGCCGGGGCGGCGACCCAGGCGAGGAACGACCCGACCGTGCTGCCGGTCGCCCCGAGCACGAGCGCGACCCGGCGGTCGAGGCTCGTCACCGTCAGGCCGGCGGTGACGACCGCGATCGCGAGGAGCGCGTTGAGCAGTCCTGCCATCGCGCCCCCGGGCCTACTCGGAGGTGCCGCCGGCGACGGCGAGCTGCTGCGAGCCGGTGCCGACCGCGACGTCGATCTTGCGCGGCTTCGCGGACTCCTTCACCGGGATGGTGATGCTCAGCACGCCGTTGTCGTACGCGGCGGTGATGCGGCCGGCGTCGAGGTGGTCGCCGAGCGTCAGCTGCCGGACGAACGTGCCGGGCTGCCGCTCGCGTGTGATCCACTGCGAGCCCTCGGGAGCGCCGAGGGTGCGCTCGGCACGGATGGTGAGGACCGAGCCGTCCACGTCGACGTCGACGCTGCCCGGGTCGATGCCGGGCAGGTCGACGTCGAGGACGAAGTGGTCCCCGGTGCGGTACAGGTCCATCGGCATCGAACGCGGTCCGCCGGCGCTCCCGAGCAGGGAGCCGGCGAGGCGGTCGAGCTCGCGGAACGGGTCGAAGTTCATCGTCATCGTCGTCAACTCCTTCGTGGTGTTCTGTGTTGAGTCCCCTCGACTCAACTGGTTCCGTTCTAGCACTCGAACCCAGAGAGTGCCAACAGATCGCTCAGTGTCAGCTGGGAGTCCGGCGGAGAGCGACAGCGGATGCGGAAGGCCCCGCGACGGCTGTCGCGGGGCCTCCGGTCGTGCGGGGGTCGGGTCTACTTGACGACGACCGTGACGTTCGGGCTCGTGCTGGTCGTGAGCTGGTCGGTCCCGGCGAAGACGGCGTGCAGCGTGTGCGTGCCCTTCTGCAGCGGCAGCGCCACCGTCACCGTGCCGGACTTCACCGTGACCGTCGCCAGGCGCTTCGAGCCCTGGTAGATCCGAGCGGTGCCGTTCACCGTGACCCCGGTCGCCTTGACCTGCACCGTCGCCTTGCCGGCGCTGTACTTGACGGCCGTCCGCGACGGGGTCTTGGCGACCTCGAACGCGGTCGCGCTGGTCGTGGCGGAGGAGGCCCCGGCGAACGCCGAGGTGCTCGTGAACGTGGCGGAGAGCGCGTGCTCGCCCAGTGCCAGCGAGGCCGGCAGGGTCAGCGTCGCCGAGCCCGCCTCCAGGTCGACCGTCCCGAGTGCCGTGCCGCCGTCCGAGAAGGTCACCGTCCCGACCTGGGTGCCGATGCCACCGTCGACGGTCGCGGTGACCGTTGCGGGCTTCGCGGTGCCGAGGGTCTGCTCCGGGGCCGAGACCGAGAGCTTCGTGGTCGTGGCCGGCAGGGCCGCGTCGAGCTGGAAGCGGTCGACGGTCGACCCGATCGGGGCCGGGTCGGCCGAGGCCGTCGGCTGGAGCGTGACACCGCAGTCGGACACCTTGCCGTGGGTCACGGCGGCGTTCGGCGCGGAGCAGTCACCGGCGCGGATGTCGTGCACGTCGAGTGCGTCGTCCGTCACCGAGACCTTGACGTACGTCCGCACGTGCTCCTGGTTCTCGACCGAGTTGGCCCAGTGGCGCTTGCCGGTCGGGTCGAGCGGGTCCGCACCGTAGCCGCCCTTGGTGGCGTCCGGAGCGGTCAGGTCGTAGTACTTCGAGCCGGATGCCGAGTTGGCGGTGATGTAGATCACGCCGCCGGGGCCGGAGAAGACCTCGGGGGCCGCCGGCTGCTCGTCCGGGTTGGCCTTCTTGCCGTTCTTGATCGCGTAGCTGCGGGAGTACGAGTGGTCGTGGCCCTGCAGGACGATGTCGACGCCGAGGTCCGAGAACGCCCGCGTGAAGTCGAACCGTCGCTGCTGGTTGTCGGCGTCGTTCGCGTGGTCGGCGGGCGAGTAGATCGAGTGGTGGTAGACCAGCGCGGTCCACTTCGCGTCGTCGCCGTAGCGGTTGATGACGTCGCGGACGTACGACACGTGTGCCGCGTCCGAGCCACCGGCGTAGGCGTTCGAGTTGATGTCGATGAACAGGACGCCCTTGTAGGTGTACCAGTAGTCACCGCCCGAGTTCGCGGTGCTGTTGCCGCCCGGGTAGAAGTCCGGGACCTTCAGCGAGTTCGGGACCTGGTTGTGCTGCTCGTACGCCTTGCCGCCGACGTCGTGGTTGCCGATCGTCGAGGCCCACGGGTACTGCTTGAGCACGTCGCTGCTGTCGGCGAACGCGCCCCACTCGTACTCGTTGTTGGCGTGCTCGACCTGGTCGCCGCCGGAGACGAGGAGCTCGGCCGCGGGGTCGTTCCGGGTCGCGTACTCGAGCGTGTCCGCCCAACCCGCGCCGTCGTCGTCGACGAAGCCCGACGAACCGATCTGCGGGTCGCCGAAGAACAGGAAGTCGAAGTCGCCGCTGAAGCGCTTCGTCGTGAAGGTGTACGTCGACGACCACGCCGAGCCGTCCGCCGCACCCACGTGGTACGTGTAGCTCGTGTTCGGCTCGAGGTCGCTGATCGTCGCGTGCGCGTTGATGTAGCCGGACTCCGCGGCGATGCCGGCGATGCTCTTGGTGTCGGAGTCGGTGGTGCTCGTGTCGGCCGCGGTGTTGGCGGCCTTCGAGGCGGCGATGGTCTTCTTGGCGCTGGTGAAGGCGCCGTCCGCCAGGTCGGCGGTCTTCTCGATCTCGAGCGACTGGTCGACGTTGGTCGGGAAGTACCAGGAGGCGATGCGCTGGCTCTCGGTGGCGCCGACGCCCAGCAGGACGTGGATGGGGCCGCCGGTCGAGATGTTCGTGGTCGGGGTCGTCGGCGCAGCCGTCGCCGTACCGGTGCCCGTGAAGGCCGCGCCGGCGACGAGCGCGGCACCCAGGACGGCCCCGCCGAGGCGGAGGGTCGTGCGACGCCGTGCGGGCGTGCTGGACAGGAGACTCATGATCGTGATCCGTTCAGGAACGAGAGGAACGTGCACGGGAGACTCTGGGCGCGCCGTGGAACCCCTCGGTGAACGCTGTGTGTACGGACAGACCCGGTTTGCTGAGGACCGTCACAGGGTCGCGACGACGGCGCTGAGGCTGCCGCTGCCTCAGCCGGCGGCGAGGCGCTGCACGAACCAGATCATGCCCATGACGAAGACGCCGGCCGTGATCGCCCCGGTGACCCAGAGGGCCGCGATGTGGGCTCGGCGACGCAGCAGCGCGAGCGGCGGGAACACGATCGCGATGATCGCGAGCTGCACCGCTTCGATCCCGACGTTGAAGATGAGGAGCGACACCAGGAGCTGCCACGAGAACGCCTCGTGGATGCCGAGCGCCCCGGCGAACCCGAGCCCGTGGACGAGCCCGAACGCGAACACCACCGCGAGCCGGGACCAGCCCGAGCGGTCGAGGGCGAACCGGCCCTCGGTGCCGACGGCGAGCTCGTCCGCGCGGGAACGGCGACGCCAGAGGCGCCAGAGGTACCAGCCGGCGACCGCGGCGATCGAGAGCGCGATGAGTGGCTCGACGACGATCGACGGCGGGCTCACCACCCCGAGGGCGGCGAGGATGAACGTGATCGAGTGCGCGACGGTGAACGCCGAGGCCGTGTAGACGACCTCCCGGAGTCGTCGGGACCCGGCGATCAACGCCACCAGGAACAGGATGTGGTCGATGCCGGTGAGCAGGTGCTCGGCGCCGAGGGTGAAGAACTCCCAGAACCGCTGCCCGGCGGACTGCTCGGTGGAGAACGACGGGCTGTCCGCGGCCAGTGTGGCGGAGCCCTGCTTGCCGTCGACGTCGTACGTGACGATCGTCTTCGTGCCGGTGACGTACGACTCGTGGTCCGGGAAGAGCGTCGAGGACACCACGTGCCCCGAGTCGGTGCGACCGGGGTCGGGGCAGGTGAAGTCCGCCGTCACCTCGGCGTACGGGACCTCGTCCTGCATGTCGACCGTGACCGTCGGCTCCAGTTCGCCCACGCACGCCCGGCCGCCGGAGGTCACGGTGAACCGGTCGAGGACGTACGCGCCGAGTGACTCGAGGTGGGCCTCGGCGGTCTTCCGCATCCCGGGGAAGTCCCCGTCGTCCCACGCGGCCTGGCCCGCCCGGTAGAACGGGTCGTCGTGCTCGCTCGTCCCCACGGACACGAGCATGAGGTCGTACTCGAGGCCGAGCCGCGCGCGCACGGTCCCCGCATCCCTCGAGTCGACGTGCGCGTAGACGACCGAGCTGAAGCCGTGCGCCGACGCCGGGCCGCCGAGGGCGAGGAGGCCGACGACGGCGACGACGGCGAGCAGCACCGCGGCCACGATCCGGTGTCGGAGGATCGGGGTGCGGTGCGGGGAGCGGGTGGTTCCGGGGGTCACCGGGCAGACGATCTCCGGTCGAGGCAACCGGCAGGTGAACAGTCGGCGACCGGTTGCCGACCGACCGCGGATCAGCGCGCCCACGCCTCCCGCAGGTGCCGCGCGTCGTGGTTCCATGGTCCGGCCCTGCTCGCCCCGTCATGCCCGGAGGCCCCACCGTGAACCGCATCCGCTCCCGGACGCCCGTGCTCGCGGGCGTGCTCGCCGTGACCGTCGCGGGCGCGCTCCTGCTGACGGCGTGCTCGTCCGGTCCGAGCGGGGAGGCCGGAGGGGTCCCGACCACCCGGTCCCCGTCGTCGGACGCCGCCGGCACGCTCGGCGCCGGCTTCGTCGACCCGAGCAGTCCCCCGTCGCCCGAGGCGACGATCAGTCCGGCCCCCGGCTCCTGGGACGGCACCCACCCGCCGGCCGACTACGACGTCGTGCTGCTGTCGCCGGGGGAGTACGGCGCGGGTGACGATGCCCAGACCGCGACGCTGGCATCGGCGGTCCGGAGCTGGGCGACCGCCGAGGGGGTCACCGTGACCGACGTCCAGCCCGCATCCGCCGACGGCATGACGGACGCCGTGCTCCAGGCGGTCGCGGACCGGGCCGACCTCGTCATCAGTGTCGGGAACGCGATGGTGGACCCCGTCGCAGCGATCTCGCCGAGCGCGCTCCACCAGCAGTTCCTCGTGCTCGGCGCGGAGATCGCCGAGCCCACCTCGAACGTGACCGCCGCCGACTGGACCGGGGCGGGGTTCCGCGGCGAGGGGCTCGGGGCCTCGAGCCACCACGACCCCTCGACCTTCACGCCCGAACGTGCCGGGCGGGCACTGCGCGCGGGGGTCGCCGCTCTGCAGCACGACCTGAACGGCACCGTCGTCTGGGTCGACTGACCGGACCCCGCGAACCGTCCGAACGGTTCAGTGCGCGAAACGTCCAAAGTGCAAACAGTTCGTTGCGCGAATCGTTCACGTCGTGAAAGAGTTCGGAACGTCCACGAGGACGACGTCCACGAGGATGCAGGGATCGACGGAAAGGCGGGTCTGACATGCACAGCACGTACACAGGGATGCCGCGGCAGGCGAGCGTCGGCCGGAGCCACCCGCGGGTGGGCCTCACGGACCAGGCGGTCATCGACGCCTTCGTGCAGCGCCGCATCAACGACCCGTCGCTCCTCTCGACGCGCTCCGAGCCGTCGTACGCCGACTTCTTCACCGCACCGACCGCTTGACCCAGGAGCGCATGACCACATGCCGTTGACCGTCGTCCGCCGAGAGCACAACCACCTCTACGCCCGCCAGCCGCGGTCCGCCGCCGCGCGGAGCGCCGTCGAGTCGATCCTGCGGCTGCAGCACGCCGAGGAGCAGCAGGTCGAACACGCCCGGATCGAGAGCGGGCTGACCAAGAACGAGTCGCTCGCGCTCCGGTACCTGCTCCAGGCGGAGCGCGACGCCCGGCCGATGGGGCCGAAGGACCTCGCGGTCATGCTCACGGTGTCGAACGCGTCGGTCACGAAGATCGTCGACGGTCTGGTGGAGAGCGGTGACCTCGTGCGCGATGCCCACCCCACGGACCGGCGGCAGCAGGTGCTGCGTCCGACCCCGCAGGCGGCGGCGAAGATCGACGGGTCCTACGCGCGGTTCCACGAGGCCGTGGTCGGCGTGCTCGACAACCTCGACGACGCCGACAACGAGGTCGTCGCCCGGGCGCTGTCGTCGATCGTGGATGCGCTCACGGCCGGGATACCCACCCCGGTCGACGAGTACACCGTCGCCGCCGGGCAGGCCTGATCGCTCCACGGACCGGCCCTGTCGTCGTGTGACCGGGGGCTCGGGCGCTCGCGCGGAAAACCTTCCAGCGGTAAGTTGGCGGGATGACCTCCCCGCCGGACGACGACACGGCCCCGCAGCGCCGTGGGTACCGCAAGGGTGCCGAGCGTCGGGCGCAGATCCTCGACCAGGTGATCCGCATGGTCGCCGAACAGGGCGTGGACGCGTCGTCCCTCCGCTCGGTCGCCGAGTCGCTCGGCATCACGCACGCCGCCCTCCGGCACTACTTCCCGAGTCGTGACGAGCTGCTGCTGGCGGTCTACCACGAGCACGAGGTCCGCGAGCAGGGCGCTCCTGACCGGGTGAAGTCCGCGGTGGGCGACATGCGTGACAGCGCGGTCCGCAACCGCGCCGTCCCGGGGCTGGTGCAGCTGTACACGACCCTCTCGGCCGACGCGGTGCAGGAGGGACACCCGGCGACGCGCGAGTTCGTGCGCGAGCGGTTCACGGGTCTCCGGGCCGAGCTCGCCGAGTCCATCGCGTCGGACCAGGCTGCGGGCCGCATCCGCCCCGACCTCGACGCGGTCGACCTGGCGAGCCTGTGCATCGCGGCGTCGGACGGTCTGCAGGTGCAGTGGCTGCTCGACCCCGACGCGGTCGACGGCGAGCGGGTGCTCCGCCTGCTCGAACGGCTCGTCCCGCCGGTCGACTGAACCGGGTGCGGCTCAGCGGGGGGTGAGCGTCGTCGTCATCGTGACCACGCGAGCCCCCGGGACGTCCTCCACCGAGATCGCGACCGTCGGGTCGACGAGGTCCGAGAGCGCGTCCGGGTGCGTCCCGCCGCACGGGATCGCCGCCACGCCGTCGGGCAGCTCGCACCGCCACTGCCGACGAGCGGACAGCCGGGAGTCCTCCGCCACGACGTGGATCGGACCCCCGGTCGCCGTCCACGCGCGGAGCAGCCCGGTCACGCGGTCCGCGATGCCGTCGGCGTCGTCGAAGGCGCCCGGGTCGAAGCCCTTCTTCCGGAGCGACTTCCCGATCCGGTAGACGTCCTCGGAGCGGTACTCGCCGATCGACGACCGCACGATCGCGAGGGAGTCGAACGCCGGCCGGCCGAGCGAGTCCTCCGGCACGGGCTTCGACCAGCGGTCCGCGAGCACGGCGTCGAGGGCGAGGGCCGCGAGGTGGCAGGCGCTGTGCGCGACGCTGAGCGCCGTCCGGAACTCCCGGTCGACCGTGACCGTCGCGCGGTCCCCGAGTGCCGGCGGGTCCGCGTGCACGACGTGGGCGACCGCGAACACCCACCCCTCGGTGCCGGTGCGCACCGGGAGGTCGTCACCGACGTGGACCGTCCCGTCCTGGACGCCCGCGACCCGGACCTCGACGCCGTCGTACTGCGCGTCCGGCGTCGAGAGCGTGACGCGGTCTGCCGGCTGGTCCGGCCAGGCGGTGTCGACCGGGTGAGCTGCCGTCCGGTCCAGGAAGATCGCCCAGCGGTCGCCGCCGACCGGCTCGACGTGCACGACCGTGCCCTCGCTCGTGACCGCCCCGGCGGGGTAGGTGACCTCGGTGTCGATCATCGGTGCTGCCATGTCCGTCCTCCTGCCGCACCGTACCGCTCGGGCGGCCAGTCGCGCTCCCGCGGACCAGCGCGTCGCCGGGACGCGCACGCGCGGTCTCGCTGGGCGCCCGTCGCTGACACCGCGGCCCGCGGTACCGAGCCGAGCCGCGCCTCCAGGCAGGGACGTCAAGACCACCGCAGGACGCACGAGGGGCCGGTTCCCGACGGAACCGGCCCCTCGTGGTGCTGGCGACTAGGCTCGCACGCCCTCCGCGAGCACCGCGGCCGAGGGGTCGAAGTCCTCGGGCAGCGGTTCGGGCTTGGTGATGCGCGAGGCGATCTCCACGGGCTGACCCGACTCGGCGGCGTCGCGGATGCCGAGCATGACGTCGAGCGCGTGCGACGCGACGGCGCCGGAGGCGCGCTCCGGCCGACCCTCGGCGATCGCGCGGGCCAGCTCGACGACACCCGTGCCACGGCCCCAGGTCGAGCCCGTGTGCGCGAGCGTCGTCGGCTCGTCCTTGCCGAGCGTCCACAGGGTGCTGTCGCCGTCGAAGACGTTCGGGTCCGGCAGCACGATGGTGCCCTCGGAGCCGTTGATCTCGACGAAGCCGTTGCGGGGCAGGGCGTGCTGGAACGACAGGGTCGTCTGCGCGGACTGGCCGTCGGCGAACGAGATGAGCGCGGCGTGGTGCGTGGGCACCTCGACGGGGAACTCGGTGCCGGCGCGGGGACCCGAACCGATCACGCGGGTCTCGCGCGACTTCGACGACACGGCCTGCACGCGCGAAGCGGAGCCGAACGCGTGCAGCAGCGTCGTGACGTAGTACGGGCCGATGTCGAACAGCGGACCGGCGCCCCGGGCGTACAGGAACTCGGGGTCCGGGTGCCACTGGTCCGGTCCGGGCACGTGGAACATCGTCGTCGCGGTGAGCGGCGTCCCGATGTCACCGCGGGCGATGGCGCGGATCGCGGTCTGGATGCCCGCGCCGAGCACGGTGTCCGGCGCGGTCGCGTAGCGGACGCCGGCGGCCTCGGCGGAGGCGAGCAGGTCCTGCGCGTCCTCGGCGGTCGTGGCGACGGGCTTCTCGCTCCAGGTGTGCTTGCCGGCGGCGATGATCTGCTGGCCGACCTTCGCGTGCTCGGCCGGGATGGTGATGTTCACCACGATCGAGACGTCGTCACGGGCGAGGAGCTCCTCGACCGTGCCGTACGAGGCGACGCCGTACTTCTCGGCCTGGGCCTTCGCGCGCTCCTGGATGAGGTCCGCGACGAACAGGACCTCGACGTCGGCGAACTGCGTGAGGTTCGTCAGGTACTGGTCGGAGATGTTGCCGGCACCGATGATGCCGACGCCGACGCGGCTCACGCTGCGCCCCCGGCGGTGTCGTTCTCGCGCAGCCACTGCAGCGACTCGGTGATGCCCTCGAAGACGTCCCCGGCGTAGGCGTCGAACTCGACGACGCGGATGGCCTGCGGCGCGGCGGCGAGGATGCCCGCGACGTCGACGTCGCCCTGGCCGGCCGGCTTCTGGTTCTCGAACGCCCGCTGGAGCGCTTCCGGGACGATGAGGGCGCTCTCGGCGGAGGGGAGGGCGGTGAGGATGTCGCCGTCGACCTTGCCGTCCTTGACGTGGATCGCGACGACGCGGTCGCCGAGCGAGCGGAGCTCTGCCGGAGCGTCCGCGCCGCCGACGGTGGCCCAGAAGGTGTCGACCTCGAGGACGGTCTCGGGGTGGAGCTGCGCGACGAAGTGGTCGTAGACCGTGCGGCCGTCGACCTTGTTCGTGAACTCCCACTGGTGGTTGTGGTACCCGAACTTCAGGCCGTGCCCGGCGGCTTCGGCGGTGAGTTCGTTCACCCGGTCCGCGATCTTCTTGACGTCGTCGGCGGTCTGCCAGCGGTCGGTCGGGATGAACGGGTCGATGACGGTCTCGATGCCGAGGCGCTTCGCGGCGTCCCAGATCGGGGCGGTGTCCTCGGCGTCGATCACGGCGACGTGACCGGAGGGCGCCGTGAGGCCGTTGGCCTGCAGTGCCCGCTCGAGGTCGTCGACCCGCTCGACGAACGCGTACGGCTCGACGTTCTCGTAGCCGATCTCGCGGACCCGGGCGATGGCCGTGTCGAGGTCTTCGGCGATGGCGTCGCGCAGCGAGTAGAGCTGCACAGAGGTGGTGGGCATTGCGGAGTGCTCCTTCGGTCCTGACTGGTGTCGCGGCACTGGATGTCGCAGCACCGGGGGTCGCAGCCCGTCGAGGAGCGATGCTCCACGGCGAGATCGATGACGACGCTACCGGAGAAACCACCCGCTGTGTAGTTTTCGACGCCGTGTTGCGTTCCTCGCACCGCGGAGGGCCGCGGCGGCGGGGTCGTCTTCGAGCTCCGGGCCCGTCCGCGCCCGGGGGCACAGCCCGTCATCGGGCTCCGGGCCCGCGCCCGATGCTCGGCCCGCTAGCGTGGACGGCATGCCCGATCTGCGCGCGTTCGACACCCCGGTCGGCACCGTCCTGGCCCGCGTGGACGGCGACGTCGTCCGGGCGCAGGGCATCCCCTACGCGACCGCCGAACGGTTCCGTCGGCCGCTGCCGGCGCCCGCGTTCCCGGAGCCCTTCGCCGCGGTCACCCCGGCCCCGGTGGCGCCGCAGCCCCCGGCGGCGTTCGTCGACGAGCTGCTGCCGCCGATGCAGCACCTCGCCGTCGACGAGGACTGCCAGCGTCTGACGATCACCCTGCCCGCGGACGCACACCCCGACGAGCGCCTGCCCGTCATGGTGTGGGTGCACGGCGGCTCGTACGTCATCGGCGGCGGCGACCTCCCGATCCACGACGCCCACGACCTCGTGGCGGAGCAGCGCGTGGTCGTCGTGTCGGTGACCTACCGCCTCGGGGTGCTCGGCTTCCTCGGCGACGGCGAACGCGTCCCGGCCAACCTCGGGCTGCTCGACCTGGTCGAAGCGCTGCGGTGGGTGCGGGCGAACATCGGGTCGTTCGGCGGCGACCCCGACACCGTCACCGTGTTCGGGCAGTCCGCGGGCGGGGACGCGATCGCGCACCTCATGATCAGCCGTGGCGCAGAGGGCCTCTTCCGACGGGCGATCATCCAGAGCGCACCGCTCGGCATCTCCCGACGGCGCGCCCGGATGAGCCGCGCGGTGCTCCGAGCCGTCGGTCCCGTCGACGCGGCGACCCCGCTCGAGGACGTCCTGGCCCGGCAGCTGGCGGGGACGCGGGCCGGAGCGCCGTTCGGCCTCCGCGGCGGGATGCCCTTCGGCACGCAGTACGGGCAGGACCCGCTGCCGACGGAGTCCCGTGCAGCCGACGCGTGGCGTGCGGTGGCGCCCGACGTCGACGTGCTCATCGGGTCCGCGGTCGACGAGGCGGCGATGTTCGTCCGGTCGGTGCCCGCGATCGCCGCCGTCTCCCGGACGCGGGTGCTGCGGCCGCTCGTGCGCTGGTGGCTCGTCCGCCCGCTGTCCGAGGTGGTCTACGGCCGTGACGTCCGGCGGTTCCGCGACCGGCACCGGGCCGCGGGCGGGCACGCGACCTCCTACCGGCTGCTGCGGGGCACGACGGCGCGGCCGACCGGCGCGGTGCACATGAGCGACCTGCCGATGCTCCTCGGCGGGCGGGCCGCCTGGGCCGGTTCGGCCTTCGTGCCCGAGCGCGACTGGCCGGCGGTGGACGAGCGCGGGCGGCGCATCCGCACGGTGTGGGCCGAGTTCGCCCGGACGGGTCGCGTGACGGCTCCCGACGACGACACGATCACGTTCGACCGGGGCTGAGCGGTGCGGGCCCGCTACGCGTACCGGGCCCGCACCGGCACCGGCACCGCCACCGGCACCGGCATGGTCGGGACCGCACCGGCCCCACCTCGTCCCCCGGACTGGGCGGTGCCCCGGCTCCGCCGCCGCCCCAGAATCGACGGCATGTCCGATTCCGATGCCGAGCTCCGCTCCCGTGTGGTGACCGGTGCGATCGCGGCCTACCGTGCCGGCGACTTCCACAGCGTCGGTCACGTCGAGATCGCCCGGGCGGCCGACCTCGACGTCGACGACGTGCGGCGCGCCTACCCCATCTGGGACCTCCTCGTCGTCGCGGTGATGGACCGCTGGAACAACGGGAGCCGCCGGGCGCTGTGGAGCGTGGCCGAACGGGACGGCGTGGTCGCGTACCTCCGAGCGCGCCTGCAGGCCGGGCTGGACGAACCGTCGCTCGTCCGGCTGCGGATCGCCCTCCTCAGCGCGGCGTCGACGCCGGGCCACCCGGCCGAGGGCTGGTTCCGTGCGCAGTACGACCACTCGTTCGAGGACATCACCCTCGGCCTCTCCCGCGACGTCGTCGCCGGTCGTGAGCCGGAGGGGACGTCCCCGCGGCACGCCGCCGAGCAGCTCGTCGCGCTGTACGAGGGCCTGCAGCTCCAGGCCCTGCTCCGTGACGACACCGAGGTCATCGGCGGGTTCGACCGTGCGGTGGCGCGACTCCGGGTCGGCTGGCGGTCGAGCGCGACGGTGTGACGGCCGCAAGGCGCGGCGCGGCTGAGCGGGTCGCGCTCGCGTTCCTGGCATGGTCGGGTGATGGAGTACACCGACTACGACACCCGACTCGCGGCCTACGCCGTGGTCACGGAGGGCGACCGGGTGCTCCTCGCGCGACTGCGCTTCCCGGAGTCCGGCACCTGGACCCTGCCCGGTGGCGGCGTCGAGTTCGACGAGACCGTCGAGCAGGCGGTCGTGCGGGAGGTCCGGGAGGAGACCGGACTCGAGGCCAGGGTCGGCGCCCTGCTCGGTGTCCGCCACCACGTCGTCCCGCCGGAGCGCCGGATGCACGCGGGCGCGCGGGGTCGGCCGATGAAGGCCGTGCAGGTCGTCTTCCGCGCGACGATCGTCGGCGGGGAGCTCCGCGACGAGGTCGACGGCTCCACGGACGAGGCCCGTTGGGTCCCGATCGCGGAGCTGCCGCACCACCGGCACGGCCTGCTGGTCCCGATCGCGCTCGGCTGGGCGGGCGCGCTCACCCGCTGACGGGGACGCGGCGGCTCACCGGCTCGGGCCGGACTCCTGCTCCACGATGCTCAGCACGTTGCCGGACGGGTCCGTGAACCAGGCGATCAGCGGTCCGCCGTTCCGGTTCACCCCCCGCTCGTCGGTGACGCCGTCGTACTGCAGGAACCGCACGCCCGCGGCGGTGAGCTCGTCCACGGCGGCGTCGACGTCCGGCACCGGGAAGTTCAGCACCGTGAACGACGCCGGCTCGTGCGCGGGACCCTTCGGGTAGACGAGCACGTGCGTCCCACCCACCTGCAGGGAGAGCATGCCGTGCTCCTCGGTGACCGGGACCCCGAGCACACCCTCGTAGAACGCCCTGGCCTCCGGCACGTCCCGGACCGAGAACCCGCTGAACGCCGTCGTCGCATCCACCATGCGGCCAGTGAACCACCGGGCCTGCCAGGATGGCACCGTGTCCCAGCCCCGGATGAACGTCGACGAGGCCGTCGCGCGCGCCGTGGACCTCGCGTCGGGCCCCGACCGGGTGGTGCTCGGCATCGCCGGGGCCCCGGGAGCAGGCAAGTCGACCCTCGCCCGGCGCATCGTGACGGCCGTGGACGACCACGCCGGACGTGGGACGGCGGTCCAGGTCCCGATGGACGGCTTCCACCTGGCGAACGCGGCCCTCGACGCCCTCGGACGGCGCGACCGCAAGGGCGCGATCGACACGTTCGACGCGGGCGGCTACGTCGCACTGGTCCGTCGCCTCGCGG
>NZ_BACW01000681.1:0-3063 GCF_000333315.1 Curtobacterium sp. B8 | reverse complement strand
ACGGCGGGGTCGTGTCCTTGAGCAGGACCCCGCTCGCACCGAGGCGGATCGCGGTCGCCGCCGCCGGTTCGAGGCCGAACGTCGTGAGCACGATGACGCGGGGGACCGGGGCGGGGAAGCTCCCCGAGAAGAGGTGTCGGACGGTCTCGACCCCGTCCATGCCGGCCATCCGCATGTCGAGGAGCACCACGTCCGGGCGGACGGCCGGGATCGCGGTGAGGGCCTCCGCGCCGTCCGACGCCTCGCCCACCACGACCATGTCGTCCTGCGCGTCGAGCACCACGCGGAGGCCGGCTCGGAAGAGCGCCTGGTCGTCGGTGAGGAGGACGCGGATGGGGCGCGGGGTCGCGCCCGCCGGGGCGGCTGGCTGGTGGACGTCGTCGGTCGGTCGTGCCGGGTCGGCGCCGCCGGTCGGGCGTGCCTGGTCGGCTGGCTCGTCGGTCGTGTTCGTCATCGGTTCCCCCCTGGGATGTCGATCGGGATGCGGGCGCGGGCCACGAACACGTCGTCGAGGACCGCGGCGTCGAAGGAGCCGTCGAGCGCGGCGAGCCGGGAGCGCATGCCGTCGACCCCGCGGCCCGAGCCGCCGGTCGCGCCGCTGCCGACGACGTTCTCGACCTCGAGGACGAGGTCGGCGGACCGCCACGTCTCCCGGACGGTGACGGGCATGCCGGGGGCGCCGTGCCGGAGCGCGTTGGTGAGCATCTCTTGCAGCACCCGTCGGGCGGCCGTCCCGGCGTCGTGGCCGAACGGTCGGGGACCGCCGCGGACGGCGTGCTCCACCGGGACGCCGGCGTCGCGGATGCCCTGCACGATCTCGTCGAGCGTCGCCGGGCCGGAGTCGCCGGTGCCGTCGATCTGGCCGAGGACCTGCCGCACCTCCATGAGCGAGCTCCGGGCCGTGCTGGCGATCGTGGCGCTGACCTCGCGGACCCGTGCCTCGTCGGCGAGGAACGGCACCGAGTCCGCCTGCGCGATGATCACCGCGAGCGAGTGTCCCACCACGTCGTGCACGTCGCGGGCGATCGCCGCACGGATGCGTTCCGACTCCGCGACGTCGATGGCGCGGGTGGCGGTCGCCTCGGCCTCGGTGGCCACGGCCTCGGCGCGGGAGCGGGCCTCCTCGGCGTGGGCGCGGCGCTCGGACTCGCGGTCGCGGGACCGGAACGCGCGGACCGCCAGGCCGCCCGCCCACACCGCCAGGAGTGCCGCGGCCGGTGCCGCCATGGCGAGGAAGGCCTGGTCGCGGGGACCGTTCACGAGCACCGCGAACCGGAACCCGGTGACGGTGAGGTAGAGCGTCGCGCCCACGCCGGCGACGAACGCCAGCAGTCCGGAGAGGACGACCTCGGCGCGGGTGCCCACGATCGCGCTGGTGCCGATCACCACGAAGATCGCGAGGTCGACGAGGGACGGCCGTTCGCCGCCGGCGACCTGGACGAAGCCGAGCGTGACGACCAGGAGCATCGCGACCGACGGCGAGATCCGTCGCACCGCGATGGCACCGGCGGCGGCGACCACGGCGAGGATGCTGGCGTGCTCGAGCTCGAGGTCGACCGGGGCGAGGAAGGCGAGCGCCGCGACGACCGCCCAGACCACGTCGACGACGATCGAGCGCGTGGCGAGCGGTCGGATGAACGTGCGCCCTTCCGTCACGGCTCCGATCATCGCACGGGGTCGTGCGCCGCTCGGCCGTGGGCCGCGTCGCTCCCGGTGCTCACGCCACCGGGGACATCGCGATGAGTGCCCACGCGGTGACGGCGACGATCCCGGCGCAGACCGACAGGGTGGCGATGACGTGCTTGATCGAGGAGTCCATGGTGTCAGCCTGGGGGACCGACCACCCGTCGGGCATCGGGCGGGCGGCCGAAGCGCATCCGTCCCGAGGACGAACGGGTCGTCCCCCCGCCCGCCGTCGTGGGACGCGCCCTGGGGTCAGACCACGACGGACCCGAGCATCCGGTGGGCGATCGAGACGGACTCCCCGCTGAGCGCCGACAGCGGGGACGAGAGGAACGCGACGAGGTCCGCGATCTGCTGCGGGCTCGACTCCCCGCCCGCACCGTGCTGCACCTGGGCCGCCGGCTCGTCGGTCACGGTCCCCGGGTTCACCACGTTCACGCTGACGCCCGTCCCGGCGAGTTCGTCGGCGAGGTTCTTCGCGATGACGTTGGCGGCGGTGTTCCGGAGCGACGCGGTGATGTTGCCCGAGATGTAGGCGTTCTGGCCGCTCACGACGACCACCCGGCCGAAGCCGGCCTCGCGCTGGTGCGGGACGACGGCGTTCGCGACGCGCAGGAAGCCGAGTGCCTTGCCGTCGATCGCCGCGGCGACCTGCTCGGGGTCGGACTTCCGCGCGGGGTCGAGGGTCCGTGCACTCGGAGCCGCCGTCACGACCAGGACGTCGATGCGCCCGTGCCGCTCGACCACCGTCGCGACCCCGGCGTCGACGGACTCCTGTGACGCGGTGTCGATCACCACGCCGTCCTCGTCGTCCCCGGCGCTGCGCGAGGCCACGACGACGGTCGCCCCCTCGGCACGGAGACGGTCCACGACCGCGCGGCCGATGTAGCCCTTCCCCCCGACGACGAGCGCGACACGATCCGAGAGCTGCAGGTCCATGCGCTGCACGCTAGCCGAACAAGGAGGAGTCGTCCCACGGAACGCGCGCGTCCCGTGGTCCCGTGCCAGGAGCTGTCGGCGAGCTGGGACCGGGCGATCGCGAAGCGCTACGGCGCCGCCGCTGCGGTCGAGGCCCGGCGCAAGGGCGTCGACGTGGTCCTCGGACCGACCATCAACCTGCACCGCTCGCCCCTCGGCGGCCGCCACTTCGAGGCCTTCAGCGAGGACCCGGTCCTCACCGCGGTCCTCGCCGCGTCCTACGTCGAGGGCGTGCAGGAGAACGGTGTCGCCGCGACCCCGAAGCACTACGTCGCGAACGACTACGAGACCGACCGCTTCACCGCCTCGACCGAGGTGTCCGACCGGGCGCTCCGCGAGCTCTACCTCCTCGCGTTCGAGAAGGCCGTCACCGAGGCCCATACCTGGGCGATCATGTCGTCG
>NZ_BACW01000682.1:0-29300 GCF_000333315.1 Curtobacterium sp. B8 | reverse complement strand
TCCAGCTCGGGCCCGTGACCCGTCGCGGTTCGGCAACCTCATCGACGTGTCCGGGGAGGACGGTCCGACGCTCGGAAACACGGCGGAGACGATCGCCGACGGGTCGCCGGCAGCCGCGCCGCCTGGCTCGCCGCCCAGCCCGAGGCGCTGCTCCGCGCGAACGCCCCGTACCGGGACACCAACGCGTTCTTCGCGGTCGGGCAGCTCGACACCACGTACGGGTCGGTCATGCCCGTCCAGGCGGCACGTGCCCGGGCAGCAGGCATGCATGTCGCCACCTGGGTCGTTCCCGGCGACAAGCACAACTGGACGACCGCGCGGGCGGCACTCGCGGCGGGACTGGCGTGGATGCAGTCGCGGATCGGGTTGGCGCCGGCCGACGGTTAGCGGTCCCCGACGCTCGGCTGCTGCTGGGTGATGCAGTGCAGCCCGCCGCCCCGGGCGAACACCTCCCGCGCGTCCACCGACCGCACCTGGCGCCCCGGGTACACGTCGGCGAGGATGCCCCGAGCCCGGTCGTCCGCCGCCGGTTCCCCGAAGGCACACGCGATCACCGCACCGTTCACCACGACGTGGTTGACGTAGTTCCAGTCGACCGGGCCGTCGTCGTCGGTCAGGGTCGCCGGCGCCGGGAGCTCGACGATCGTCGCGTCCGTCGCCTGCTCGAGCGCCGCCCGGACCTGCGGCATGACGAGGTGGTCGGGGTGGCCGGCGTCCGGCTGGGCGTGCAGCAGCACGACGTCCGGCGACGCGAAGGTCGCCACCATGTCGACGTGCCCGCGCGTCCCGAGGCCGTCGTAGTCGCGCGTCAGGCCACGGGGGAGCCACACGACGTCCGACGCCCCCACCGTCCGCGCGAGCTCCTCCTCGACCCGTGCGCGGTCGGCGTACGGGTTGCGACGAGGGTCCAGCTGTACCGTCTCCGTCACGAGCACGGTGCCCTCGCCGTCGACGTGGATCGCACCGCCCTCGTTGACGAGCAGCGACGGGATGCGTTCCGCCCCCGCGGCCTCGGCGACGACCGCCGCGATGCGGGCGTCGCGGGTCCAGGTCGACCAGGCGTTCGCGCCCCAGCCGTTGAAGACCCAGTCCACCGCGCCGAGGCGCCCGTCGTCGAGCACGAACGACGGTCCGGTGTCGCGCATCCAGAAGTCGTCGAGCGGTGCCTCGAGCACGTCGACGTCGCCGGACAGGAGCCGGGCGGCGTCCGCCCGGGCGACCGGGTCGACGACGACCGTGACCGGCTGGTGATCGACGATCGTGTTGGCCGTCGTCGCCCACGCTTTCCGTGCGGCCTCGGCGCTCGCCGCGTCGTCGCCGAGGGTCGCGCCAGGACGCGGGAAGGCCATCCAGGTCCGGGCCTGGGGTGCCGTCTCCGCCGGCATCCGCCAGCTCATGCGCCGGCCGCCGCGGTCTGCGGGCCGCCGGCCCGGTGGGTGGTCGACGCATCCGCCAGGGAGGCACGGATCGCCTCGTCAGCGCCGTACCCGTCACGCAGACGGTCGACCGGCGCGGTCAGGGTGGCGTAGAGGTCCGGCCTGCGGGTCACGTAGAACGGGAACAGCCGGAGCCACTCCGCGCGCGCGTCGAGGTCCAGGTCCGCCACGAGCACCGCGTCCGCGTCCCGCGGAGCCTCGACGAGGACCCGGCCGAACGGATCCGAGATGAACGACGAGCCGTAGAACGTGATCGCCCCCTCGTCGCCCCAGCGGTTCGGCACGACCATGAACTGTCCCGCGGTGATGCCGTTCGCGACGATGACCTGCCGCAAGATCGGCGCCGTGTCGAAGTCGGGGAAGGTCGGCTCGGAGCCGATCGCCGTCGGGTAGGCGAGCACCTCGGAGCCGGCGAGTCCGTAGGCCCGGGCGACCTCGGGGAACCACTCGTCCCAACACGTCGGCAGGCCGACCCGAGCACCGAGTCCCGCCGGGTCGTGCACGGGGAAGGGGTCCGTGTCGGGTCCGGGGCGGAAGTAGGTGTCCTCGTAGTACCCCGCGCTGATCGGGATGTGGGTCTTCCGGGTGCTCCCGACGAGCGTGCCGTCGGGAGCGACGAGCACCGCGGTGTTGTACCCGCGCGGGTCCTCGGGCTGGTCGTCGTCCGCGGGGCGCTCGTACAGCGACGCGTGCACGAAGACGCGGTGGCGCCGTGCCTGATCGCGGACGAAGCGCATCGTGGGGCCGTCCTCGATCGACTCCGCGCCGTCCTTCGGCACCCCGCCGGCGGGGGTGTCACCGGGGTACCGGGAGAGCGTGAGCTCCTGCAGGAACACCGCGGTGGCCCCGTTCGCCGCCGCAGAGGCGATGCCGTCGGCGAGTGTGCGTTCGTGCTCGTCGGGGTCCTCGTGCCAGCGCGTCTGGACGAGCGCGACGCAGACCCGGCGGCGAGCCGCGCCGGTGTCCTGGTGCAGGGGGGACGGCTGGTCTGCGGCGGTGATCACGTCCATCCCGTCATTGTTGACCATACGATCAACGATGGCAAGAGCGCCGAGGTCCGAGTTGTATCGAGGCATGACCGGAGCGATCGTGAACCCCCTCGGCTTCTCCCACGTCCGACTCACCGTCACTGATGTCCGTCGGAGCAAGGCGTTCTACGAGCTGCTGTTCGGGATGCCGCCGGGGAGCGACTTCAGCGACGAGATCGACGACCCGACCATCCACGACGACCCGTGGCGCACGTACGGCGGCTGCTCGTTCACCTTCGGCGGACAGACCCTCGGGCTGCGACCCGTCGCCCCGGTCGACGACCGGTTCGACCCCGATCGGGTGGGTCTCGACCACGTCAGCTTCCGTGTGGCGAGCGCGGATGACCTGCATGCGGCGGTCGACCGACTCGACGCCGCTGGGATCGAGCACGGTGTGGTCACCGACCTTCCTCCGTTCGGGCTCGTCATCCTGTCCGTCCGCGATCCGGACGGCATCAACCTGGAGTTCGCGGCGCCGCGTCCCTGACTGTCCGGAGTCCGCGCACGTCCCCCGGACGTCCACGCGGCGCGGAGCCGTCCGGGCGTTGTGTGGTCCGGTCACGACGCAGGAGGAGACATCATGAGCAAGACCTGGTTCATCACCGGAGCATCGAAGGGCTTCGGCCGCGAGTGGGCGGAGGCGGCGCTCGGACGCGGTGATTCCGTCGCCGGCACGGCCCGCAACCCCGATGACGTGCGTGACCTCGAGGAGCAGTACCCGGAGACCTTCCTCGGGCTGCGACTGGACGTCACCGACCACGACGCCGACACCGCCGCGGTTCGGCGCGCAGCCGAGCACTTCGGCTCGCTGGACGTCGTCGTCAACAACGCCGGGTTCGGCCACTTCGGCATGGTCGAGGAACTCACCGAGGACGAGGTGCGTGCACAGCTCGAGACGAACTTCTTCGGGGCGCTCTGGGTCACGCAGG
This sequence comes from Curtobacterium sp. B8, assembly GCF_000333315.1. NCBI lineage: Bacteria > Bacillati > Actinomycetota > Actinomycetes > Micrococcales > Microbacteriaceae > Curtobacterium > Curtobacterium sp. B8. The sequence goes on along the minus strand of NZ_BACW01000682.1, from coordinate 25,907 downwards.
CCGCACTCCCGATCATGCGCGAGCAGGGCTCCGGCCACATCGTGCAGGTGTCGAGCATCGGCGGGATCAGCGCGTTCCCGACCGTGGGCGCCTACCACGCCTCGAAGTGGGCGCTCGAGGGCCTCTCGCAGTCCCTGTCGCAGGAGGTCGCGGACTTCGGCATCCACGTGACCCTCGTCGAGCCGGGTGGGTTCTCGACGGACTGGTCCGGACCCTCGTCGAAGCGGAGTGCGGAGCTCGACGCCTACGACGACGTCCGCGAGGCAGCATCGAAGCGTCCGTCCGCCGCGGACCCCGGCAAGCCCGAGGCGACCCGCTCGGCGATCCTCGCGGTCGTCGACGCAGACGAACCACCCCTGCGCGTGTTCTTCGGCAAGGCTCCGCTCGGGATCGCGGAGCGGGACTACGAGTCGCGGTTGGCGACGTGGCGCGAGTGGCAGCCGGTCGCCGAGCAGGCGCACGGGTCCTGATCGCCCGTCCGTCACGACTCCGGGTCAGTTGATGATGTTGACCGCGCGCGATATGACGAGCGCCAGCAGGATGAACCCGCCGACCGCCTGGTAGGCCATGATCATCTTCGCCCGGACGGTCAAGGGCATCGTGTCCGTCGGACTGAACGCCACCATGTTCGTCATCGCCACGTAGAGGTAGTCGAGGTAGACGGGTCGCCACGACGCCTTGCTCGGATCGGACTCCTGCGGGAACAGGAAGTCGGCCTCGTCGCTCGCCCAGAGTTCCGGCTGCCGACGCGCGACCGGGCCGCCGCGGTCCAGCTCCCAGTACACGAGGCCGAACGCGATGATGCTGCTCACCCAGACCTGCAGCGCCGTGAGGAGCACTGCGCCGCCGTCGGGGTGACCGTGCAGGAGTTGGTCGACCGTTCGCACGACGGTCGACTGGTTCGCCACCGTGAGCAGGACGGCGAGCCCCGTCGAGAGCCGGCGCGACCAGGTCGTCTCGCGGGTGAGGCGTCGGGGGTTGAAGACGATGAGCGGTGTCAGGAGCAGGACCCCGAGCAGCGGGACGACCCACGACGGGAAGAACAGCACCTCGTCCGGCAGGAAGAGGCTCAACGCCAGGTTGACCAGCACGGCGACGGCGACCGGTGCGCGGTGCTCGTGCTGGTGGAGGGGCCGCGTCGTCGACACGGTCCGAGTGTGGCACCGCTGCAGAGGTCGGCGGCGGTGCCATCCGTGCGGACCCTCTCAGCCGACCGCCCTCCACCCGCCGGGGCCGGGGACGGGGTCGGGGACGTCAGACGCGGAGCGGCCCGGCGAGGGACGCCGGCGTGACGTCGTGCCCGAGCAACCGCCCGGCAGCCCGCAGCCCGGACAGCAGCGCCCCGTGCACGGTCGCAGGGTCGTCGCCCCAGGTGGCCTCCCCGGCGAGCTGGACCCGGCCGCACCGCCCGCCGAGCCGATCGTGGTCGTCCGTGGAGGCCCCGACGCGCAGGAACGAGTACGACCCGAGGGCGAACGGGTCAGCCGCCCACCGGGTGACGCGCACCGCCTCCGGCTCCGGGACCGACGGGCCGAACATCCGCCGCAGTGCGGTCAGCCCTTCGTCGACGATGATGGCGTCCGGCAGCGACTCGATGCGCCGGGCGCCCGCTCCGCCGAGCAGCGCCGCGAGCACCGGTTCGCCGGTCGCGCGGGACATGTCGTACCAGGAGTGCCAGTCGACCCCGGCGGGCCCCTGCTGGCGGACGACCCAGTCGTCGCCCCAGAACCGCTCGGGGAAACGCAGGAACACCTTGTCGTAGACCCCCATCCCGAGCCGGCCCATCGCGTCGAGGACGTCCGGCTCCAGCGGCGGCTCGAACGTGACCGAGCCGGCCTGCAGGACACCGAGCGGCACGGTGACGACGACCTCGGCGGCGGTGACGACCGTGCCGTCGGCGAGCTCGACGGCGGCGCCCTGCGGCGACTGCCGGACGGCGCGCACGACCGCGCCGAGCCGCACGTCGAGCCCGTCGGCGAGGGCCCGCGCGTACTGGCCGTACCCGCCGGGGAACACGACCTCGTCGCCGGGCACGTGCTCCTCGTCGAGCCCGTGCGCGTCGAGCACCGTGACGGGTGCGCCGCAGAGGTCCTCGGAGCGGTGGGCGGTGTACTCGCGGACGCGTGCGGCCCGGTCGCCCTCGATGTGGAGGTCGCGCAGCACCGTGTTCACCGCCACGGCGTACGTGGCCGGGGGCGGGGCGTGTCCGACGACCGCGGGCAGCGCGGCGTCGAGGGCGCGCAGGTCGGCGACGAAGGACGCTGCCTCGGCGTCGGTGAGCCGGCGACCGGACGGCGCGTGCCACCCGATCGGCCGACCGTCGAACTGGAAGCTGCCGACGGTGAACTCGACGGTGTCGATGCCGAACGCCGGCGCGAGCTCCCAGAGCGGGTTGCCGTCGACGCCGTGGATCCACGAGGCGCCGAGGTCGACCGGCACGCCGAGCTCGTCGTCGGTCCAGGTGCGGCCGCCGATGCGGTCGCGGGCCTCGAGGACGACGACCCGCTTCCCTCCCTGCGCCAGGGCACGTGCCGCCGCGAGACCGGACACGCCTGCCCCCACGACGACGACGTCGGCACCCGGACCAGGGACGTCGGACATCAGTGCCCTCCCGTCAGGGGCGCCATGAGCCGCGCCGCGAGGCTGGGCCGGCCGGTCAGCGCTTCCTCGCGGTCGGCGAGGTCGGTGGCCACCAGTCCGGCGTTCGTGCCGAGGAACCGGAGCGGCTCGGGCTCCCAGTCCGGCGACCGGTGGTTCACCCACGGCAGCGCGGTGAGCGGCGAGGCGACCCCGCGCACGAGGTCGGCGAGCGTCCGCCCGGCCAGGTTCGTCGTGGAGAGTCCGTCACCGACGTAGCCGCCGGCGGTCCCGACGTGGCCGTCCCAGGTCACCGAGGCGCACCAGTCGCGCGGGACGCCGAGCGGGCCGCCCCAGGTGTGGGTGATCGGCGCGTCGCCCACGGCGGGGAAGAGGTCGACGAGGGCCTTCCGGAGGTGCTCGAACACGCGGGGCACCCGGTCGTGGCCGGGCTCGATGGACGACCCCCAGTGGTAGCGGGCACCCCGTCCGCCGAAGGCGATGCGGTCGTCGGCCGTCCGCTGCCCGTACACGAGGAGGTGCCGGTAGTCGGAGAACGTCTGCCCGTGCTCGAGGCCGATGCGGTCCCACACCGCGGCGGGCAGCGGTGTGGTCGCGATCATGAGCGAGTACAGCGGGAGGATGCGTCGTCGGGTCTGCTCGAGCTGCGCGCCGTAGCCCTCGACGGCGATGACGACGGCGCCCGCCGTGACGGTCGCGCGCGACGTGACCACGCGGCCGCGGTCCCAGGACGAGGCGGGCGTGTGCTCCGCGATCCGGACGCCCCGTGCCTCCAGGGCGGCCGCCAGGCCACGGACCAGCGCGGCGGGCTGCACCCGCGCGCAGTCGGGGGTCCAGGCGACGCCGGCGGTGCCCGCCGCGTCGCCCGGACGCGCGTCCCGGTACGTCATGTCGTCGCCCCAGGCGACGGAGGCGGCGACCTCGTCGCGTGCCGCGCGCTCCTGCACGGCGGAGCGCGCGTACAGCACGGTCCCGCCCTTGACGAAGTCGCAGGCGACGCCCGCCTCGGCCGCGGCACGGCCGACCTCGTCGACCGTGTCGCGCATGGCCGCGCGGAGCGCCAGGGCGGCGTCCCGACCGTGCCGTTCGGCGATGGACGCCGCGGACGCCGGGAAGAGCGCGGAGCACCAACCGCCGTTCCGTCCGGAGGCGCCGAACCCGGCGATCTCGCGTTCCACGACGACGATCCGGAGGCCCGGGTCGGCCTGGTGCAGGTACCACGCGGTCCAGAGACCCGTCAGTCCACCGCCGACGATCACGACGTCCGCGGTCGTGTCGCCGTCGAGCGGAGCCCGGGGCGTGAGGTCGTCACGCCCGCCGGCGACGAGCGCGTCGAGCCAGAACGAGACGCCCCGGTACCCCGACATGGTCAGATCTTCGTCCAGGCCTCGGTCAGGACGCTCCGCAGGATCGACGTCATCTCGCGGAACTCCGGCTGCCCGATGGTCAGCGGCGGTGCGAGCTGCACGACGGGGTCCCCGCGGTCGTCGGCGCGGCAGTACAGCCCCGCGTCGAAGAGCGCCTTCGACAGGAATCCGCGCAGCAGGCGCTCCGACTCGGCGTCGTCGAACGTCGTCTTCGTCGCCTTGTCCTTCACGAGCTCGATGCCGTAGAAGTACCCGTCACCGCGGACGTCGCCGACGATCGGCAGGTCGCGGAGCGTGTCGAGCTCGGCCCGGAACAGCGGGGCGTTCTGCTGCACGTTCTGCAGCAGCCCCTCCTCCTCGAAGATGTCGAGGTTCTCCATCGCGACGGCGGCCGACACCGGGTGCCCGCCGAACGTGTACCCGTGGTAGAAGGTCGTGTCGCCCTTGGAGAACGGCTCGAACAGCTTGTCGCTGATGATCGTCGCGCCGATGGGCGAGTACCCCGAGGTCATCGCCTTGGCGCACGTGATCATGTCGGGCACGAAGTCGTAGGTGTCGCACGCGAACATGGTGCCGATCCGGCCGAACGCGCAGATGACCTCGTCGGACACGAGCAGCACGTCGTACTCGTCGCAGATCTCGCGGACGCGCTGGAAGTACCCGGGCGGCGGGGTGAAGCAGCCGCCCGAGTTCTGCACCGGCTCGAGGAAGACCGCGGCGACGGTGTCCGGACCCTCGAACTCGATCATCTCGCGGATGCGCTCGGCCGCCCAGAAGCCGAACTCCTCCTCCGAGCCACCGGCGAAGCCCATCTCCTCGGCGCGGTAGTAGTTCGTGTTCGGGACCCGGAAGCCACCGGGCGTGAGCGGCTCGAACATCTGCTTCATCGCGGGGATGCCGGTGATCGCGAGGGCGCCCTGCGGGGTGCCGTGGTACGCGACCGCGCGGGAGATCACCTTGTGCTTCATCGGCTTGCCGCGGAGCTTCCAGTAGTACTTCGCGAGCTTGAACGCGGTCTCGACGGCCTCGCCGCCGCCGGTCGAGAAGAACACCTTGTTGAGGTCACCCGGGGCGTGGTCGGCCAGCCGGTCGGCGAGCTCGATCGCCGCCGGGTGCGCGTACGACCAGATCGGGAAGAACGACAGGGTCTCGGCCTGCTTGGCGGCCATCTCCGCCAGGCGCTTCCGACCGTGCCCCGCGGCGACGACGAACAGGCCGGAGAGCCCGTCGATGTACTGCTTGCCGTGGCTGTCGTAGACGTGGTGCCCCTCGCCGCGGACCATGATCGGCACGTCGGCGCCCGCCTGGTTCGCGCCGTGTCGGGCGAAGTGCATCCAGAGGTGGTCGCGCGACTTCTGCTGCAGCGCGGCGTCGTCCACCGGGGCGAACGGATCGTAGGACCCCAGGCGTGCACGTGGTTCGGAGATGGTCATCGCGTTCCCCAGTCGTAGAGCTGTTTGCGGAGTTGCAGGTAGACGAAGGTCTCGGTGCCGGCGACGCCCGGGATCGCCCGGATCGTGCCGTTGAGCAGTTCGATGAGGCCGTCGTCGTCCTCGCAGACGACCTCCACCATGAGGTCGAAGCTCCCGGCGGTCATGACGAGGTAGTCCACCGCCGGGAGCCGTTCGAGTGCATCGGCGACGGTTCGGGTGTCGCCGCTGACCCGGATGCCGATCATCGCCTGACGGTGGAACCCGAGCTGCATGGGGTCCGTCACCGCGACGATCTGCATGACGCCGGTCTCGGTGAGCTTCTGCACACGTTGACGGACCGCCGCCTCGCTGAGACCGACCGCCTTGCCGATCTCGCCGTACGGGCGGCGTCCGTCTGCCTGGAGTTGCTCGATGATCCGTTTCGAGGTCTCGTCGATCGGTCCCGGACGTCGTGGTGCTGCCGCCATGCCGGACAGCATGGCAGCGGCGTCGAGGGCGCGCAAGGGATTTCGTTGTGAACACGATGTTTCGCGACGATTTCCGTTGTTATGGTTCTCCACAACCCGCGGAATCTTCTTCCGGAGCAGCGCATTCCGTGCCAGTATCGCCGCCATGCTGGACAGTGACACAGCCTCCCCGGGCCGCGCGACGGCGGTCTCGGGCTCTGCCGCGATGGGCGGGACGGCCAGGGGCGTGCTCCGGAACGTCATCGGGGGCGAGCAGGTCGACGCGCGCGGCGACGCGACCATGGACCTCGTCGCACCGACGGACGAGCACGTCTACGGCACCTCGCCGGTCTCCACCGCCGAGGACGTCGACGCAGCCTTCGCCGCCGCGAGCCGCGCGTTCGACGGGTGGCGGCGCACCACCCCAGCGGAGCGGCAGCTCGCCCTGTTCCGGATCGCCGACGCGATGGAGCAGCGCGCCGAGGAGTTCGCCGACCTCGAGGCCCTCGACACCGGCAAGCCGCGTGCGACCCTCGTGCAGGACGAGATCCTGCTGTCCGTCGACCAGATCCGCTTCTTCGCCGGGGCCGCACGGAACCTCGAGGGTCGCAGCGCCGGCGAGTACACACCGGACCACACGTCGTTCGTCCGTCGCGAGCCGATCGGCGTCGTCGCCCAGGTCACCCCGTGGAACTACCCGCTCAACATGGCGGTGTGGAAGGTCGCCCCGGCGCTCGCCGCGGGGAACACGACCGTGCTCAAGCCGAGCGACACCACGCCGCTCTCGACGCTGCTGCTCGCCGAGGTCGCCGCGGAGTTCCTCCCGCCCGGGGTCCTCAACGTCGTGCTCGGCGACCGGACCACCGGCGCCGCGATGATCGACCACCCGACACCCCAGCTGGTGAGCATCACCGGCTCGGTCCGGGCCGGCATGCAGGTCGCCCGCGCCGCCGCGTCCGACCTCAAGCGCACGCACCTCGAACTCGGCGGCAAGGCCCCCGTCATCGTGTTCGACGACGCCGACGTCCCGTCCGCCGTCGCCGGCATCGTCGCCGCGGGGTTCTTCAACGCCGGCCAGGACTGCACCGCCGCCACCCGGCTGCTCGTGCAGGACGGCATCCACGACGAGTTCGTCGCGGCCCTCGTCGCCGAGGCCCGGACGAACGCCCGGACCGGCCCGGACGTCGCGGACCCGTCGTTCGGGCCGGTCAACAACGCCGGCCAGCTCGCCCAGGTCCGGTCCTTCGTCGACACCCTGCCCGACCACGCCACGATCGAGACCGGCGGGCACCGCATCGGCGACCGCGGCTTCCACCACGAGGCGACGATCGTGTCCGGGCTCCGGCAGGGCGACCGCGCCGTGCAGCAGGAGATCTTCGGCCCGGTGCAGACGGTGCAGCGCTTCTCGACCGAACAGGAGGCGCTGACCTGGGCGAACGACGTCGAGTACGGTCTCGCGAGTTCGGTGTGGACGACCGACCACGCCAGGGCCATGCGCTTCGCCCGAGACCTCGACTTCGGATGCGTGTGGATCAACACGCACATCCCGATCGTCGCCGAGATGCCGCACGGCGGCTTCAAGCACTCCGGCTACGGCAAGGACCTGTCCCAGTACGGGTTCGACGACTACACCCGCGTCAAGCACGTCATGTCCTACATCGGCTGATCCCGACCCCGACCCGCGCACCAGCAGCAGGAGGCACCATGGCAATGACCGGCACGTTCGCCGAATCCGGAGCCGATCTGCGGCTCGAGCAGATCACCAAGGCGTTCCCGGGTCACACCGCGGTCGACGCGCTCGACCTCACCGTGCCCGCCGGCTCGTTCTTCGCCCTGCTCGGCCCGTCCGGCTGCGGCAAGACGACCACGCTCCGCCTCGTCGCCGGGCTCGAGGAGCCGACGAGCGGGACGATCACCATCGGCGGGCGCGACGTCACCGACACCAAGCCGTACCAGCGGCCGGTCAACACCGTGTTCCAGAACTACGCGCTCTTCCCGCACATGAGCGTGCTCGAGAACGTCGCGTTCGGCCTGAAGCGGCGCCGCATCCCGGACCCGATGACGAAGGCGACCGAGGCGCTCCGGCTCGTCGAGCTGGAGGGATCCGCATCGAAGCGGCCGGCGCAGCTGTCCGGCGGCATGCAGCAGCGCGTCGCCCTCGCACGGGCGATCGTGAACCGCCCCGCGCTCCTGCTCCTCGACGAACCGCTCGGCGCCCTCGACCTCAAGCTCCGGCACCAGATGCAGTTCGAGCTGAAGTCGATCCAGGCCGAGGTCGGGCTGACGTTCCTGCACGTCACCCACGACCAGGAAGAGGCGATGACCATGGCCGACACGGTCGCGGTCATGAACGGCGGCCGGATCGAGCAGATGGGCAGCCCGCAGGAGCTCTACGAACTCCCGCGCACCGCCTTCGTCGCGAACTTCCTCGGCCGGTCGAACCTGCTCGAGGGCGAGGTCCGCGGGACCGACGGCGAGCTCCTGGTCGTCACGACCGGTGCCGGGACGCTCGCGGTCCCCACCGCTCGAGCCGTCGCCACGACCGGTCGCGTCGTGGTCGGCGTCCGACCCGAGAAGCTCAAGATCCGCACCGCGGAGCCGACGCCCGAGGCCGGTCGGAACATCCTCGGGCCCGGCCGCGTCGTCGACGTCTCGTTCTCCGGCGTGAGCACGCAGTACCTCGTGGACGTGCCCGGCGCCGGGCACGTGTCCGTCTTCGCCCAGAACTCCAAGGGCGGCCCGCGGATCGCCCCCGGGACCGAGGTCTGGCTGACGTGGGGCGTCGACCACGGGTTCGGCCTGGAGGCGCACCACGCGTCCGACGCGACCGTCACCACCCAAGCCGGTCCGGGCCTCCAGTCCGAGCCGGCGACCGCAGGAGCGGTCGCGTGAGCAGCCGCCCCGACCTGGTCCGCGGACTCACGTCCGCGCGCGTCAGCCGGCGCGGGTTCCTCGCCGGCGGCGGGGCCGCCGCGGTGGCCGCACTGCTCGCCGGGTGCAGCATCAAGGGCTCCGCCGCCTCGCTCGCCGAACACCCCGTGGACTGGAAGCGGTTCTGGGCCGACGCGACGGCCACGAAGCAGCTCAACTTTGCGAACTGGCCGCTCTACATCGACTCCGACAAGGGCAAGTCCGAGTCGCTCCGGCTGTTCGAGAAGGCCACCGGGATCACCGTCGACTACCAGGCGGTCATCCAGGACAACGCGACGTTCTACGCGACCGTCTCGCCGATCCTCCGGGCACAGGGCGCGACGGGCTACGACCTCGTCGTGATGACGAACGGGTTCGAGCTCACGCAGATGATCAAGAACGGGTTCGTGTGCGAGCTCGACCACTCGCGCCTGCCGAACTTCGCGAAGTACGCCGGCGACTCGGTCAAGGACCCGACCTACGACCCGGACAACAAGCACTCCGTGGTCTGGCAGACCGGCTTCACCGGGATCGCCTACAACCCGAAGTACATCGACCGGGAGATCACGTCGTTCCAGGACCTCCTCGACCCGGCGTTCGCGGGACGGGTCGGGCTGATGAGCGACAACACGGAGCTCGGGTCGCTCGGGCTGCTCGCCACGGGCGCCGACCCCGAGACCTCCACGCCGTCGGAATGGCGGACGGCCCAGGAGTGGCTGCGGAAGCTCCGGCCGAGCGTCACCGGGTTCTACGACCAGAGCTACATCAACAAGCTCGAGAACGGCGACACCTGGATCACGCAGGCCTGGTCGGGCGACGTGTTCCAGGCACAGCAGTCGGGGTTCGAGCACCTGAAGTTCATCACGCCGGAGGAGGGGCAGATGATGTGGCACGACAACCTCATGATCCCGAGACAGGCGGCGAACCCGGTGTCGGCGCTGGCCTGGATGGACTTCTACTACACGCCGGAGATCGCCGGGATCGTCGAGGACTACGTCAACTACGTGTGCCCGGTGCCCGGCGCCCAGGACTACGTCCGCGACGTGCTCGACGACCCGACCGTGGCGGACAGTCCGCTCGTCTTCCCCTCGACGGACGTGCTCGAGCGGTCGCACGAGTTCCGCGTGTTCCAGAACTACGACGAGTACTCGGAGCGGAACGGCATCTTCAACGCGGTGGTGCAGTCGTGACGGCCGTCGGGACCGCGGCGATCGCTGGCGTCGGCGCCGGACCGGGCCGTCGTCGGTTGCGGGTGCCGTTCCTGCTCGGGATCGTCGGCACGGCGTACCTCTGCGTGTTCTTCGTCATCCCGCTCGTGTCCGGGCTCATCGTCTCGCTCATGTCGGGCAACCCCGACGACGGCTACACCTTCACCTGGAACTTCGGGATCTACTCGTCGCTCTTCGTCGACCCGCAGGTGCCGTACCTCACCTTCCTGCTCCGGTCGCTCTGGTACGGCCTGGCCGCGACCATCGTGACGATCGCCGTCGGGTACCCGGTGGCGTACTTCATCGCGTTCCGGGTGTCGCCGCGGTGGAAGAACCCGCTGCTCATGCTCGTGTTCATCAGCTTCCTGGTGTCGTTCGTCATCCGCACCGACATGTGGGCGTTCGTGCTCGCGTCGCAGGGGCCCGTCGTGACGACCCTGCAGGCGATCGGGCTCGCGGGGAAGGACTTCCACATCCTCGGGACGTCCGGCGCCGTGATCTTCGGCAACGCGTACAACGACCTGGCGTTCATGGTCCTGCCGATCTACGCCGCCCTCGAGCGCATCGACCCACGCCTCGGCGAGGCCGCGCACGACCTCTACGCCGGGCGGTTCCGGGCGTTCTGGCACACCACGCTGCCGCTGTCCCGGTCCGGCATCTTCGCGGGCGTGCTGCTCGTGTTCATCGACTGCGTGGGCGACCCGGTGAACTCGGCGCTCCTCGGCGGGACGAACACGTACACGATCGGCCAGGCCATCCAGGACGCCTACTCGGGCAACCAGCAGTACAACGTCGCCGCCGCGCTCTCGACCGTGCTCATGGTCGTGCTCGGCATCATCCTGTTCATCTACGCCCGGGTGTCCGGCACCGACGACCTCGAGGACCTCGTATGACCGCCGTCACGCCGACCCGGGCCGGGTCGACCGCCCCCGTGTCGCCCCTCGCCGCCGGCGCTGCCGAGCGGCCCGTCCGACGCCGTCGCGGCGGCGCGACCCGGCGCGGGCCGTGGCTCGCGATCGTGTACTGGGTGGTCATCGCGATCACCCTCGTGCCGATCGTCTCCATGATCGCGTACTCGTTCAACGACGCCCCGACGAACCGGCTGACGTTCGCGTGGCGGGGCTTCACGACGTACTGGTACCAGAACCTCTGGAACGTCTCGGGGCTCGGTGCGGCCTTCGGCACCTCGGTCGCCGTCGCGTTCCTCGCGGCGATCGTCTCGGTGGCGATCGGTCTGCCGTTGGCCCTGGCACTGGAGCGGTACCGGTTCCCGGGCCGCGGGGTCGTCAGCTCGATCGTGTTCGCCGACATCGCCGCACCGTCGATCGTCGTCGGCTCGGCGTCGCTGTCGTTCTTCCTGTCGATCGGGCTCGGCACCGGCTTCTGGACGATCCTCCTCACCCACGTGGCGTTCGACGTCGCGTACGTCGTGGTGGTGCTCCGAGCGCGGATCGCGGGGACGTCGAAGGTGCTCGAGGAGGCGGCGAGCGACCTCGGCGCGACCCCGTTGCAGGCGTTCCGGCTCGTCACGTTGCCGCTCCTCGCCCCGGGCATGCTCGCCGCCGGGCTGCTGGCGCTCGCGATGTCGATCGACGACTACGTCATCACGTCGTTCGTCGCCGGACCCTCGGTCACGTTCCCGCTGTTCGTGTACGGCGCCGCGAAGGCCGGGATGCCGCCGCAGGTGCTCTGCTTCGGGACGCTCGTGTTCGCGGTGGGCCTGCTCGTGGCGCTGCGCAACGGGGCGCTGAACCGGCGGTTGGCGCGGACGCGGGGGTAGGCCCGGTCGCCGCGGCGGAAGAACGCGGCGCTTCGACGTCGCACGCGTCGATCGACGCGTGCGACGTCGGAACGCGCGCGTTTCCACCCCTGGTCGGATCCCGCTGGTCTCGAAAGTCGATCGTTCCTCGGCGGCACCCGGACACGGACTCAATGTACGACGTCAAGTAGCGGGGAGACACGAGCGGGCTGGTGGCTCCGGACACCACGCCCGCTCGCGTGTCGACGAGCGGGTCAGGCGGTGGGGACCTGGCGACGCCCACTCCGCGCTGCGAACGCGTCCAGTGCCTCCACGACCTCGTCGTTCACCCACACCCGGTTCCGCTGCTTGGAGTTCGCAGGTCGGAGGACACCACGGTCGACGAGTTGCGCGAACCCGTTCGCGACGGCTGGTGCACTCGATCCCGTCCGTTCGATCGCGAGGCGCGCGTTCAGTACCGGGTGCTCGATCGAGAGCCTCGCGATGCGGCGTGCGGTGGCGTCGGTCCTGAGGCCGGCGAGTCGGCCTCCCCACTGCTCCTGCAGCCCGCGGATGTCCGCTGCCAGGGTGCTCGCGTTCCGGAGTCCGGCGAGCGACGCCGACGAGAACACGTCGATGATCGGCTCGACCTTGCCCGCGCGGTAGGCGTCGAGGGCGCCGAAGTAGCCGTCGACGTCGGTGAGGATCCCACTGCTGACGGGGATGGTGAGGTGCCGCAACAACCCACCCCGACGCAGGATCGCCTGCACGAGCGCACGACCGGTGCGGCCGTTGCCGTCCGGGAACGGGTGGATCGTCTCGAACTGCGCGTGCGCGATCGCGGCCAGGACGAGCAGGGGGAGGTCCGTCCTCGACGTGAAGGCGATGAGGTCGTCCATCGCGGCGGGCACCTGCTCCTGGTGCGGCGGGACGAACGCGGCCAGGTGTGGCAACGAGCCGCCGATCCAGACCTGCTGGTCACGGAAGCCGCCGACGAGGCGCGGCGTCTGGTCGCGCAGCAGTTCCTCGTGCATCGCGATGATCGTCTCGATCCCGAGGTCGTCCGCGAGTGCGACGGCCGCTTCCATCGCCCGCACGTTCCGGACGATCAACGGGGCGTTGCCCTGCACCCGTTCGTCGATCTCCGCCTCGGCGATGGCACGCGCCCCGGCGGTGAGGTGCTCGATCTCCGAGCTCGATGCCGACTCACTCCGCAGGAGCACCGCCGCGAACGGGACCGGGAAGGAGGCGTACTCGGCGTCGAACCGCGCGATCGCCCTCGTGGCGTCGTCGGCGTCGGAGAGTGACCGGGAAGCGATGGTGAACTCGGCGGCCGCGATCTCCGGAGGGACCGCCGCCCGGTACGGTTCGCCGCGCAGCGCTCGGATCCGACGGGAATCGAAATCCGGGTTCTCCGGCCGGGGCAGCCAGCGTTCCTCCCAGTCGAGTGTCGTCGGCACGCGCGCACCCTTTCGTCCGGTTCGTCCTTGTTGAAGTTTACGGCACAACCTTCAATGAGGGCCCACGAGAGCGAAGCTTCGCCATCGTGTTACGAGCATGAGTCAGTCGGGGCGGCGGTGCGCCTCGTCTGGAACGTGGACTGCCGCGCACGACGCGTCGCGGACCCCGGTTCCGGACCTGCCGGGCGCCGTCGTCACCGACCCCGTGCTGAGCCGCGACGGCCGGAGCGTGCTGCTCGCCGTCGAGGGCCCGACCCGTCCGCGTGAGCTCTGGCGGCTCGACACGAACGCCCTGACCTGGAGCCGCGTGACCGGCGTGCCGGAGCTGCCGGACGTGCCGCTCGTCGAACCGACCCTCGAGCGGTTCGCCGCACGCGACGGACTGGAGCTGACCGGCTGGCTGTCCCGGGCCGTTGAGCCGACCGACCCGTCGGCGGAGGCCGATCCGTCGGCGGACGCCGATCCGTCGACGCGCTCCGTGCCTCCCGGCCCGCGCGCAGCGCTCGTGCACCTGCACGGCGGACCGGAGTCACAGGAGCGACCGACGTTCTCGCCCCAGCACCAGGCGCTCGCCGCTGCGGGCGTCACCGTGTTCGCGCCGAACATCCGCGGGTCCTCCGGCTCCGGCCACGAGTTCGTGCACGCCGACGACCTCGCGGGCGGTGGAACGCGCTCGCCGACGTCGTCGACTGCGCCCGGTACCTCGTGGCGAACGGGTACGCCGAGCGCTCCCGGGTCGCCGTCGAGAGTCGCTCCTACGGCGGGTGCGCGACGCTGGCGTCGCTCGCGTTCACGCCGGACGTCTTCGTCGCCGGGGTCGCCGTGTGCGGCATGAGCGACTTCGCGACGTTCTACCGCGACACCGAGCCGCGGATCGCGGCCGCGGCGGCGACGAAGTACGGACACCCGGTCGAGGACCGGGCCCTGCTCGCCGCCCTGTCCCCGATGCGGGCGGTGGACGAGATCGCGGCGCCCCTCCTGGTCGTGCACGGCGAGCTCGACACCAACGTGCCGATCGGCGAGGCGCACCAGGTGGTCGCGGCACTGCGGGAACGGTCGCACGACGTCGAGTACCTCGAGCTCGAGGGCGAGGGGCACGAGTACCGGCGGACGTCGTCGCGGGCGCTGCTCGTGCGGCGGATGGTCGAGTTCGTGGTGGCGCGGCTGGGCTAACCGGATCGGGCTGCGTGTTCTCCGGGCGCGCGGGGACTAGCGCCGGGTGAAGAACGGGCGCGCGGCCGGGACGAAGAGGAGGACGGCGGCGGCCGCGGAGAGCGCCGTGAGCAGGAGCGTCGACGGCCCGTTGCCCAGGCTGAGCAGCGCCCGTGCGACCGCCACCACCACGAGGGCGATGCGTGCCGTCGCCGAACCCCGCGAGACGCGGAGGACAGCCCACGCGACGAGGCCCCAGACCACCAGGGAGAGGACGACGGAGACGACCGTCACCAGGACGCTCGACGGGAACTCGACGAAGCCGACCACGGACGCGAGCACGCAGCCGACGAGCCACACGAGCCAGAGCACGACCGAGATCGTCACGATGCGGGGCCGGGGGTTCGCTGCGGTCACGCGAGCAGCGTAGCCGTCACGGTCCGCAACGATCCGTCGGACACCGCGCCGGGGTCGGAGACTGGGGGCATGACCACCTCGCCCGTCACCGTCGTCCGTCGCTCCGCCACCGCCGACCCCCGGGTCGAGCGGTGGACGCACGACGACCAGGGCGCGGGCGACGGGCCGGGCGACGCCGTCGCGTCGGGCGCGGTCGACGGGCGCGGCGACGCCGTCGTCTCGGATGCGGTCGCCGAGTCGAGCGCTCCGGGTGCGCACCTCAGCGCACTGACCCGCCCCGGCGAGGTCGAGGTCCGAGCCGGGGTCGACGCTGTGGGACCGGCGCTCGGCGACCTCGTCGACGCCGCCGTCGACGCCGCGACCGTGCGCTTCGCCTCAGCGGTCGTGGTCGACACGGCCGGACTCACGGACGGCGTCCGACGGCTCCTCGAGGAACGGGGGTTCGTGCCCGACGCGCGCGGTGCCACGGTGCGCACGCTCGACCTGACCACCGCGGAGGACGGCACGCCGACGCGCATGCTCGACAACCCCGCCCTCGCCTCCCTCAACGGCGTGCACGCCCGCTTCGCCGAGCGCCGCGGCGAGATCGTCCGGTACCGCCCCGACGTCTCGGTGTGGACCGGAGTCCCGGTGCACCCGACGGAGCAGGACTGGGCGGACGTCGCGGCGCTGCTCGGACCGGGCGCCGGCTTCCGGGTCGATCCGTCCGCCGTCCTACCACCGGGGTGGAACGAGCTGGACGGTGCCGGCGGGGTGCAGCTCACGGGCGAAGGGGTGGCGGGAGCACCGGATCCGGAGGCGGTCGTGCTCACGGCCGACGACGTCCCCGAGATGCTCGACCTCGTCGCCAGGACGAAGCCCGGGCCGTTCCTGCCCCGGACCATCGAGCTCGGCACCTACCTCGGCATCCGCCGCGAGGGCCGACTGGTCGCCATGGCCGGGGAGCGCCTGCACCCGCCGGGATGGACCGAGATCAGCGCGGTGTGCACGGACGACGGGTACCGCGGGCAGGGCCTCGGTCGGCGCCTCGTGCTCGCGGTGGCGCACGGGATCAGGGAGCGCGGGGAGGTCCCGATGCTGCACGCCGCCGCGACGAACACGGGCGCGATCCGGCTGTACGAGCACCTCGGCTTCCGGCTCCGGGAGCGCGGGGCGATCCGGTTCGCCCAGGTGCCCTGACGAGCGGCGGCCCGCGGCGCCGTCCCGGTCCCATACGCTTGCGGGCATGCACGTCGACGTCCGCCGGACCAGCCGCGGGAGCGCCAGGTGGTTCGTCGCCGGGGCCGCGACCCTCTTCGGCACGCTGATCAGCCTCGTCGCGATCACCCACCGCACCGTCTGGTTGGACGAGACCGCCACCATCGCGGCGTCGACGCGCTCGTGGGACGCCCTGCAGGACCTGGTCGGCCGGATCGACCTCGTGCACGCGGCGTACTACGTCGGGATGCACGTCTGGTTCGACCTGGTCGGGTACAGCCCGTTCACGCTGCGGTTCCCGTCCGCCGTCGCGATCGGGCTGGCCGCAGGACTGCTCGTGCTGCTGGCCGAACGGTTGTTCTCCATCGCCACCGCGACGGTCGCGGCGATCGTCATGCCGCTCCTGCCCGTGGTGGCCGCCGCCGCCACCACGGGCCGATCGCCCGCGTTCGAGTTGCTGCTCGCCGTGCTCTCCACCGTGCTCCTCGTGCACGCGCTCGACGTCTCCGATGCCCGGAGACCGCCCCTGGTGGTCGTCGCGTGGTGGCTGCTGTACGCCGTCGTCGCGTACCTCTCCGTGCTGGTGTTCCTGTGGGCAGCACTCGTCCTGGTCGCGCACGCCCTCAGCGTCTTCCTGCGGTTCGTCTCGGCGCCGGGCCGACGGTGGGTCGGTCTCGCCGCCGCTGCGACGGCGCTCGTGGTGGTCGCGGCGGCGTCGCTGCCGTTCGTGCAGGCCGCGATCCCGCAGTCACGCCAGATCGCGTGGCTGCAGGCCCCCTCGCTGCGCGGCGCGATCGAGAGCTCGTGGCGGCTGCAGTTCTTCGACTTCGCCCTGGTGGACACGACGCGGACGTTCGTGACCGCGGTCGCGGTGGTGTCGTGGCTGCTCGTGCTGCTCGCCGTCGGGTCCGCGCTGCGGCGCCGTTCGGAAGCGCTCGTCGTGCTGCTGCCCTGGCTGGTGCTGCCGACCGTGGTGCTGCTCGCGGCGTCCCACTTCGGCAAGCCGGTCTACAGCGGCCGCTACCTGACGTACTCCGCTCCGGCGCTCGCGATCCTGGTCGCCGCCGGCATCGTCGCCCTGCTGCCGTACGCCAAGGGCGTCATCAGCGGCATCCTGCTCGTCGCGTTCCTGGTGCCCGCCGGGCAGGTCTGGTGGAGCGTCCGGTACGCGTCGCCGAAGACGACCGACCTGGCCACGGCCGCGCAGGAGCTCACCGACGCACGGCACGACGAGGTCGGGCCGGCCGGGCTCATCCTCGGCAAGATGCGGCGGCCCGCCGACCAGTTGACGATCGCCTACCCGTCCTCCGTCGCCGGCCTGCGGGACCTGTGGACGAAGACGGACTCGGTCGGCATGAACTACTTCTTCGCCCGGATGCACGGCGCGGTGAACGCGGCGAAGGAGACCGACGGGCTGCGCACCGTCTGGTACGTCGGTGACGATCCCGCGGAGCTCGAGCGGGTCGCCGCGGTCCTGCGTGCCGACGGCTTCGACGAGCGCACACCCCTCCGGTTCGGCGGTGGCGGGGAGCAGAACGTCATCGTGGAGTTCACGCGCTGACTCGCGGGTCGCGGGCATCCGCCCGGGTCGGTGATCGTCGATTCTCTATGATCGGACCATGACGAGCACCATGGCCGGGTTCGGCAGCGAGCGGATCACGCCGCTCGGACTCCGCGACCGGGTCTACGACCGCGTGCTCGAGTTCCTCATGGGTCACGACGTCGAGCCGGGCATGCGCCTGTCGATCGACGGACTGGCGCGCACGCTCGGGGTCTCGCCGACGCCCGTCCGCGAGGCGCTCGTGCAGCTCGAGCGCACCGGGCTCGTCACGCGCGAGGCGAACAAGGGCTACCGGGTCGCGCCACCGCTCGCCGGCGACCAGCTCGAGGCGCTGTTCGACGCCCGGCTCATCGTCGAGAGCGGCGCGGTCGAACTCGCTGCCCGCGGTGACGTCGACGCCCTGCGGGAGCGGCTGGACGCGGCGCTCGCGGTGCAGGCCGAGGTCGCCGCCGAGGTGGCCGCGATCGAGGTCGGGACCGTGCCGGACGAGCTGATGGCCCGGTTCTTCCGCAGCGACTGGGACTTCCACCAGGTGCTCTTCGACGCGACGCACAACCCGTTCCTCGAGGAGATGTCCGAGATCATCACCACCCGGGTGCACCGGATGCGGCAGATCGTCGGGGGCGGAGACGACGACACGTCGCGAGCCGTGGCCGAGCACCGGTCGATCCTCGACGCCCTCGCGATCAGCCCGTCGGCCGCGGTGTCCGCGATGCGGGTGCACATCGACAACGTGCGCGTCCGGTCCCGGGCGGACGCGTCACACGGGGCCTGACCGCAGCCTGATCACGCGGACGGGTTGCGCTCCGGCCGTTTCCGAGTATCTTTCCTATAGGAAAGAGGTTCGGGGCTGAACCGCACCGCACGACTGCGAAGGAGCATGCACGTGGCATCACCACAGGACTGGGTCACCCAGGATTGGGACCCGACGACCTGGACGGACGAGACGTGGCCCATCGCCGCGTGCCTGCACGGCTTCGCCCAGGTCACCCGCGAGGGGACGGCGTTCCACGACGCCCCCGCCGAGGTGTGGGACGACGTCTTCGCGCAGATCGCAGCCGCGGGCTTCTCGCTCGCCGAACTCGCCGACAGCCACATCCGCCCCGCCGACCTCGAACGCTCCCGCCGTGACGAGCTCTTCGCGATCGCCGCGGCGCACGGCATCGGCATCCCGTCCGTGCACCTGCAGCGGAAGAGCGTCATCCAGCCCGGGCACGAGGAGGACAACCTCGCGTACGCCCACCGCACGATCGACGCCGCGGCCGAGTGGGGCATGCAGGTCTTCTCGACCGGCTTGCACCAGCCCTTCACCGAGGCGCAGCGGAAGGCCCTGTGGTTCTGGACGGCGCCGGGCCCGAAGGACCCGGACGACCCGGAGGTCTGGGACGCTGCCGTCAAGCGGCTGCGGGAGCTCGGGGAGCACGCCGCCAGCGTCGGCCTGCCGATGGCCCTCGAGCTGTACGAGGACACCTACCTCGGGACCGCCGACGGCGCGGTCCGCCTGGTCGAGGAGATCGGCCTGGACACCGTCGGGCTGAACGCCGACGTCGCGAACCTCATCCGCCTGCACCGTCCGGTCGAGGACTGGCGGGAGCTGTTCGCGAAGACGCTGCCGTACACGAACTACCTGCACGTGAAGAACTACACGCGCGACGAGGCCGGGGACGGCTCCTGGGCGACGAGCGCGCCGAGCACCATGGAGACCGGGCTCATCAACTACCGGCAGGTGCTCCGTGACGCCGTCGCCGACGGGTTCCGCGGGATCGTCATGACCGAGCAGTACGGCGGGGACAGCCTCGGCGTCTGCGCGACCAACCAGCAGTACATCCGATCCGTCCTCGCCACCTCGGTGGTCGGGGCGACGAAGCAAGGAGCAACTCGATGAGCACCCTCGACATCGCCGTCGTCGGGTCCGGCTACATGGGCGGCGGGATCGCCCAGGTCCTCGCCCTCGCCGGCCACACCGTCCGGATCGCGGACGTCTCGGCCGAGATCGCTGCGTCGAACCGCGCCCGGCTCATCGCGGAGACGGAGCAGTTCGTCGCGGACGGCCTGTTCCCCGCGGACGCCGTCGCCCGCGTGGACGCACACCTCAGCGCTGCAGCGTCCATCGAGGAGGCGGTCGCCACGGCCGACTTCATCGAGGAGGCCGTTCCCGAGAAGATCGAGATCAAGCACGCGACGCTCCGTCGGATCAGCGAGGCTGCGCGACCCGACGCCGTGATCGGGTCGAACACGTCGACGATCCTCATCGAGTCCCTCGCGGAGGCCGTCACCCGCCCCGAGCGGTTCCTCGGGGTGCACTTCTCGAACCCCGCGCCGTTCATTCCCGGCGTGGAGCTCATCCCGCACCCGACCACGAACGAGCACGCGATCGAGGTCGGCGAGGCCGTCGTCGCCGCGACCGGCAAGCAGTCGGCCCGCGTCACGGACTCGACGGGGTTCGTCCTCAACCGCCTGCAGTACGCGCTGTTCGAGGAGGCGACGAAGATCGCCGACGAGGGCATCGCCACCCCCGACGACATCGACACCATCGTGCGCACCACGTTCGGCTTCCGCCTGCCGTTCTTCGGCCCGTTCGCGATCGCCGACATGGCCGGGCTCGACGTCTACGCGTTCTGCTTCGAGTCGTTGCAGACCCGTTGGCCGGAGCGCTTCGCCACACCGCCGTCGCTGCAGCAGCACGTCGACGCCGGCGAGCTGGGCACGAAGTCCGGTGCCGGCTACCTGGACGTGCCGGCCGACCGCACGCCCGAACTCGTGGCCTACCGGAACAAGGCGTACGTCGCGATGCAGAAGCTCCTCGACGAGCTCGGCCCGGCGCCGATCCACTGAGGGGACACGTCATGAGCACCGAACAGCAGACCGTCGTCCTCACCGGCGCAGCATCACCCCGCGGCATCGGCCGCGCCACCGCCCACCACCTCGCCGAGCAGGGGTGGAACGTCGGCGTCATCGACCTCGACCAGACCGCGAGCGAGCAGGTCGCCGCGGAGATCCGCGAGCAGCACGGCGTGCAGGCGGTCGGGGCGGGCGCGAACGTCGCCGACGAGGCAGCCGTCCGCGCCGCGTTCGACACGATCGAGGCCGCGCTGCCGCCGATCGCCGCCCTCGTGAACCTCGCCGGCGTCTCGTCCGCACACGCCTACCTCGACCTGCCCGAGGGGGAGTGGCACCGCGTGCTGAGCATCAACCTCGACGGCGTGCACTTCGCGAGCCTCCGGGCGGCGCAGTCGATGGTCCGGAACGGCTACGGCCGCATCGTGAACCTGTCGTCGGTGTCGGCGCAGCGGGGCGGCGGCACGTTCAGCAAGACGCCGTACTCGGTCGCCAAGGCCGGCGTCGTCGGGCTCACGCGGGGCATGGCCCGCGAGCTCGGACACCAGGGGATCACGGTCAACGCGATCTCCCCCGGCCCGATCGACACCGACATCATGGGGGGCACGCTCTCCGAGGAGCGCAAGACCGCGATGGCCGCCGACGGCGTGCTGCCGCGCATCGGCACCCCGCGGGACATCGCCGCCGCGATCGCCTACCTCATCAGCGAGGACGCCGGGTTCGTCACCGGCCAGACCCTCAACGTCGACGGCGGCCTCTACATGCACTGAAGCGCCCCGGGCCCAGCCCCACGACCAGAGCGAGCCGACGTGCTCGTCGCGTGTCGTGCCTCCAGGCCGTGCACCGGCCACAGACCAACCCGATCGCGAAGGAGCGACCGTGTCCGCAACCAGCCCCGCCCTGGGGTCCACCCACGATCCCGCCCTCAGGTCGGCGATCGGCAAGGCGACGAAGCACCTCATGCCGATGCTCGTCATCCTGTACTTCGTCGCCTTCCTCGACCGCACGAACGTCGGCTTCGCCGAGGAGGCCCTGAGCGTCGACCGGAACATCTCCGACGCCGCCTTCGCCCTCGGTGCCGGGATCTTCTTCATCGGCTACGCGATCTTCGAGATCCCGTCGAACCTGCTGCTCAAGCGGTTCGGCGCCCGCTTCTGGCTCGCCCGCATCGCCGTCACGTGGGGCATCGTCGCCGCGCTGTTCTCGTTCACGACGAACGACACGATGTTCATCGTCCTGCGGTTCCTGCTCGGCGTGACCGAGGCCGGCCTGTTCCCCGGCGTGATCATGTACCTGTCCGAGTGGTTCCCGAACAAGGTCCGCGTGCGGATGTTCGCGATCTTCTACCTCGCGCAGCCGTTCTCGCAGATGATCGGCGCTCCGCTGTCGGGCGGGCTCATCAGCGTCGGCGACCAGGTCACCCCGTTCCACGGTTGGCAGGTCATGTTCTTCGGCGAGGGCATCCTGGCGGTGCTCGCCGGGGTCGCCGCGCTGTTCTTCCTGACGAACAGCCCGCAGCAGGCGAAGTGGCTCGACGACGGGCAGAAGGCGTCCCTCACCGCGGCGATGGCCCGCGAGGACCACGCGCGGAACGAGGACGGCCCGAAGGGCATCTGGAAGGCGATGGCGAGCGGCCGCGTCTGGTACTTCACGATCATCTACTTCTGCCTGCAGGTCGCCGTGTACGGCACCACGTTCTACCTGCCGCAGCAGGTGTCGTCGCTCCTCGGGCAGGACGTCGGCTGGCAGGTCGGCCTCGTCGCCGCGATCCCGTGGCTCGTCGGGCTCGTCGCGTGCTACCTCGTCGGCTCGAAGGCCGACACCGTCGGACGCCGGCGCCGCTGGGGCACGATGTTCTACGTCACCACCGGACTGTCGATCCTCGGGTCGGCGTGGGCGGGCGCGAACGGGCAGCCGATCCTCGGCATCCTGTTCGTCACGCTGGCCGTCGCGAGCTTCCTCGCCGTCGGACCGATCACGTGGGCGTACCCGACGGCGTTCCTCACCGGTGCCGCGGCGGCCGCGGGCATCGGCCTCATCAACTCGCTCGGCAACCTCGGCGGGTTCGTCGCCCCGATCATGCGCACCGCGATCAACGAGGTGGTGCCGACCGACAGCGGCGCGTTCGGCATCGTCTCGCTCGGCGTCCTCGCGTTCGTGGCGGCGGTGATGATCTTCTGCACGAAGTTCTTCCGCGGGGCGAAGGCGGACGAACTGCTCGACACCTCCCACGTGGCGACGACCCGGCCGCGCGGGGCTGCGGAGCGCGCGGAGGACCCGCACGCCGCCGCGACGCGCTCGACGAAGGAGACGAACGCATGACCAGGCTCTTCAACGACCCCGCGGACTTCGCGGACGAGGCGGCGGACGGCTTCGTCCTCGCCAACCAGCGGTGGGTCCGCCGCGTGCACGGCGGGGTGGCGCGTGCGACCACGAGCCCCGACGGCACGGTCGCGGTCGTCATCGGCGGCGGTTCCGGGCACTACCCGGCCTTCGGCGGCCTGGTCGGGCACGGCCTGGCTGCCGGAGCGGCCATGGGCAACCTGTTCGCCAGCCCGTCCGCGCAGCAGGTCGCCGGGGTGGCCCGCGCAGCCGAGCACGGTGGCGGGGTGCTGTTCTCCTACGGCAACTACGCCGGCGACTGCCTCAACTTCGACGCCGCGGCCCGCACCCTCGAGTCCGAGGGCATCTCGGTCCGGACGATCCGGGTCACCGACGACGTCGTGTCCGCCTCGGCCGACCGTGCCGCGGAGCGCCGCGGCATCGCCGGTGACCTCTGCGTCTTCAAGGTCGCGGGTGCCGCCGCTGAGGAGGGCCGCTCGCTCGATGACGTCACGGCCGTGGCCGCGCGGGCCAACGACCGCACCCGCTCGTTCGGCGTCGCCTTCTCCGGCTGCTCCCTGCCCGGCGCGGCCGAACCGCTCTTCGAGGTGCCGGAGCGTCGCATGGCGATCGGCATGGGCATCCACGGTGAACGCGGCATCGACGAGACCGACGTCCCGACGGCCGAGGGACTCGCGTCGCTGCTGGTCGCGCGCCTGCTCGACGAGGTGCCCGACGGCGTCGACGCGGCGGGAGCGCGGGTCGTCCCGGTCCTCAACGGCCTCGGCAGCGTCAAGTACGAGGAGCTCTTCGTCGTCTACCGCTCGGTCGCCCGACTCCTCGAGGAGGCCGGTGTCGTCGTCGTCGAGCCCGAGGTCGGGGAGCTCGTCACGAGCTTCGACATGGCCGGCGTCTCGCTCACGCTGTTCTGGCTCGACGACGAGCTCGAGCGGCTCTGGGCAGCGCCCGCCGACACCCCGGCGTTCCGGAAGGGCGGCGCGGTCGTGTCCGAGCGTTTGCCGGAGTCCGAGCTGGAGGCCTCCGACGGCATCGACGTCGGCACCGGTTCCCCCGAGTCGCAGGAGGTCGCGGCGCGGGTCGCTGCAGCGCTCGCCGCCGCCCGCCGCGTCGTCGACGAGCGCGTCGACGAGCTCGGGGAGATGGACGCGGTCGCCGGCGACGGCGACCACGGGATCGGCATGCAACGCGGGGTGCACGCCGCTGACGCGGCCGCCCGGGAGGCGCTGGGTCGCGACGTCGGGGCGGGCGGACTCCTCGCCGTGGCGGCCGACGCGTGGTCGGACAAGGCCGGCGGCACGTCCGGTGCGATCTGGGGCGCCGCCCTGGAGGCACTGGGTCGCGTCGTCGGGGACACGTCGCGTCCGTCGTCGGCGCAGGTCGCGGAGGCCGTGCACGCGGCGACCTCGGCCGTCCTCGCCTTCGGCGCGGTACCGGGTGACAAGACGATGGTGGACGCCCTCGTGCCGTTCGACGAGGCCTTCGGGTCCGCCGTCCGGGACGGCGCGTCCGTCGCCGACGCCTGGCGTGCCGCCGCATCGGCAGCCCGAGCGGCCGCGGACGCGACCGCCGACCTCGTGCCCCGCAAGGGACGCGCGAAGACCCACGCCGACCAGGCGGTGGGGACGAGGGACCCGGGAGCGGTGTCCTTCGCGTTGATCGTCGAGACGGTGACGGAGGTCATCGAGGAAGGAGCAGCACGATGACGCTGCGACTGGTGGTCGGGTCGGACGATGCCGGCTTCGAGTACAAGGAGGCCATCAAGGCGGACCTGGCCGGTGACAACCGGGTGGCCTCGGTCCACGACGTCGGGGTGGATGCGGACGGGCACACCGCCTACCCGCACATCGCGGTCGACGCCGCGCGCATGGTCGCGAACGGGGAGGCCGACCGGGCGATCCTCATCTGCGGGACGGGCCTCGGGGTGGCCATCAGCGCGAACAAGGTCCCGGGCATCCGAGCGGTGACCGCCCACGACAGTTACAGCGTCGAGCGGTCGGTGCTGTCGAACGACGCCCAGGTGCTCTGCATGGGGCAGCGGGTCATCGGCCTCGAGCTCGCACGTCGGCTGGCGACGGAGTGGCTCGGGTACGAGTTCGACACCTCGTCCGCGAGCGCCGAGAAGGTCGCGGCGATCTGCAGGTACGACGGTTCCGCGGCCGAGGGCCTCGACGCGTCGGGGGACGACCGCGCATGACGCTCGTCGGGGTGTCGCTCAAGATGTACTTCTCGCACGCCCGGACCCTCGCCTGGGTGCGGGACGTCGTGGGCATCGCCGAGCGGCACCCCGCCGTGCGGTCCGGCGCGGCCACGCTGTTCGTGGTCCCGACGTTCCCGGCGCTCGTCCCCGTGCGCGCGCTGCTGGACGGGTCACCGGTGCTGCTCGGGGCGCAGGACCTGGCGTGGGCGGAGGAGGGGGCCTTCACGGGGGAGGTCTCCGGAGCGGAGCTGCGCGAGATCGGGGTCGACCTCGTCGAGATCGGCCACGCGGAGCGGCGTTCCCTGTTCCACGAGACGGACGACGAGGTCGCGGGGAAGGTGCACGCGGCGTTCCGCAACCACCTGCGGCCCCTGGTCTGTGTGGGGGAGGCGACGCTCCCCGCCTCCAGTGCGGACGCAGTGGCCGAGGTGACCGCGCAACTGGACCGGTCGCTCGCCACCGCGACCGCGGACGGTCTCGCCGGACCGCTGATCGTGGCGTACGAGCCGGTCTGGGCGATCGGTGCGCCGGCGCCCGCGCCGGACGACCACATCGTCGACGTGCTCGCCGGGATCGAGGCGCACCTCGCCACCCGCCCGGAGCTGGCGGGCAGCTCCGTGATCTACGGCGGCAGTGCCGGACCGGGACTCCTCACCCGGGGGCAGGGGCGGATCGGCGGCCTGTTCCTCGGGCGGTTCGCGCACGACCCCGCGGCGATCGCGGCGATCCTCGACGAAATCGGGCCCGCCTAAGCGTCGTCGCGCGCGCCGGCGAGCCCGTGGTCGTGCGCGTAGACGACGAGCTGCACCCGGTCGCGCAGTTGTAGCTTGCCGAGGATGCTCGAGATCTGCGTCTTCACGGTCGACTCGGTGACGAACTCCTTCGCCGCGATCTCGGCGTTCGACAGACCCCGTGAGGCCCACCCGAACACGATGCGCTCCCGGTCGGACAACGACTGGAACTCCGTCGGCTGCGGCTTCGGCGCACGCTCGACGTCGGCGCCGAAGAGCTGTGCGAGGTCGTTCGGGGCGATGACCGAGCG
>NZ_BACW01000683.1:0-1630 GCF_000333315.1 Curtobacterium sp. B8 | reverse complement strand
CTCGCTGATCGACGCCCCGCACCCGACGGCGCAGTTCATGGTGGTCTACGGCGACCAGCTCCCGACCGCGCTCTACTCGGCCGTCGAGATGACCTACATCGCGGTCGTCATCGCCCGGTCCGCGGTCGCCGTCCTCGCCGCGTTCCGCCGGGGCGAGGACATGGGTCGCATGTACTGGCTCTTCGTCGTCGGAGCGGCCGCGATGGTGCTGCTCGCGGTGATCGCGGTCGCGATGGACGCGATGCACGTCCTCGGACAGGACGACGCGGTCGGCGCGCTGTCCGTCGTGTACACCCCGCTGTTCCTCGGGTCGATGGTGCTGCTCGCGCTCGGGTCCGCCGGCGGGGTGCTGCCCGACGCGGTCCGGGAGTTCCGCGACTGGCGCCGTGCCCGTCGGCGCTTCCGGGCACTCGAGCCGGAGCTGCACCGGCTGGAGTCCGCCTCGGGCAACCAGGGCCTGTACTTCACCATCGTGTGGCAGCGTCGCCAGTGGCGGAGCCGTCTGCACCGCCTGGCCGTCGAGATCGAGGACCGTGCCCGCGAGGCCGGCCTGAGCGTCCCGGCGGCCGCCGAACACGACACGTCAGGAGCGAGATGACCACCGGAGCACGCACCACCGCCATCGGGACCGCCGTCGGCGCCGCGGGGACCTTCGGCCTCGGCGCGCTCGTCGCCCGCCGCCTGCTGTTCCCGTCCCCGTACACCGCGACGGCCACGGTCCGCTCGGCCGCCCCGACCGATGTCGTGTTCGCCGCCACCCGCGACACCCGCCTCCCCGGGACGTACCGGATCACCCGCGGCAGCACGTCGGTCCGGGTCGGCGCGGTCCTCGGCGACGGGGACGGGTCGGCGCCGGATGCCGTCCGACGGGCCCTGGTCGACGGACCAGAGCCGGCCGCGGGCGACTGGGCGTGGGACGCCCTCATGCACGACATCGTCGCGGAGGTCCTCCCCGGTCCCGCCACGGGAGCGGACGAGGCCGTCGCCGACACCCACGTAGTTCCATCGCGCGCGTGACCTTCTTCGTGGTCTTCGCGGACTTGATCCTCTGTCGGTAGACCCGGACCTGCGCTGCCATCTAGCGACGACCCTTGACGATCTGCTCCTGGTCGACGTCCTCGGAGGACGCGGACTCGAACTGCTCCGAGCCGAGCGTCTTGCCGTCGCTCGTCTGGAAGCCCTTCGTGAAGGCGTCGATCTCGCGGTCCATCGCGGCGACGGTCTCGTCGCTGAGCTGGTTGGTCTCGCGCAGGGTGGTGAGGATGTCCGAGTTGCGGCGGAGGTGCTCGAGCAGCTCCGACTCGAAGCGGAGGACGTCCGACACCGGGACCTCGTCGAGCTTGCCGTTGGTGCCGGCCCAGATCGAGACGACCTGCTCCTCGACCGGGTACGGCGAGTACTGCGGCTGCTTGAGGAGCTCGGTCAGACGCGCACCGCGGTCGAGCTGACGCCGCGACGCCTGGTCGAGGTCGGACGCGAACATCGCGAACGCCTCGAGCGAGCGGTACTGCGCGAGCTCGAGCTTGAGCGTGCCGGAGACCTTCTTGATCGACTTGACCTGCGCGTCACCGCCGACACGCGACACCGAGATGCCCACGTCGACCGCCGGACGCGGTTCGCGTGAAGAGGT
>NZ_BACW01000684.1:0-1055 GCF_000333315.1 Curtobacterium sp. B8 | reverse complement strand
ACGCGCCGGCGATGCCCACCGCTCAACCGGCTGACGCGGGTGTTGCCGCTGCACCTAGAGGCCGGTCGCGGAGAGGAGTTCCTCGACGCTGCGGTGCCGCGGGTAGAGCGTCGCGAAGTGCCGCAGTTGCTCGGACACCGTGACGTTCGGCGACTCCGCGCTCGTCTGCAGCACGATGCCGATGCGTGCGTTGTGGCTGCGGCTCGCTCTTGCCGGGTCGTGGCCGAGGACGCGGACCTCGCCGCCGGTGCGGGTCCGGTAGCCCTCGAGGACCTCGACCGTGGTGGTCTTGCCGGCGCCGTTCGGGCCGAGGAGGGCGAAGGTCTCGCCGGCGGCGATCGTGAAGGACACGTCGTCGACGGCGCGCTTGCCGGTGGCGTACTGCTTCTCGAGGTGGTGGACCTCGATGGCTGGGGTGTCGGGCATGGGTCCAGCTTGACGGGTGGGGGTCGGCGGCGGTTCGGCCGGTCCGGTGGAGCGGCATCCTCCGATCGGAGGATGGTCTTTCTTCTCATCGGTGGCAGTTCTGGTGCGCGGACATCGGGGATCGCGCACCGGAACTGCCACCGATCGTTCGGCGAGGGCGGCTGGGTCTGGTGCGGGGAGGTCGATGCGGAACCGTGACGCGGCCTGGAGGCACGGTGTCCGGCCGGTGGGCGGGTTGCGTCCGGGTGGTGGGCGGGACCCGGTGGTGGGCGGGTTGCGTCCGGGATGGCGGGTTGCGTTGTGGGACGGGCGGGCTGCGTCTGGTCGGCCAGCGCGACCCGGCGACGGGCGGGAGGCGCGGGGCGGGGGTGCGCCGCGCCTCCAGGCCGGTGGGTCAGGCGCCGAGCGCCGCGCGCAGGAAGGGCGCGGTGCGGCTGCCGGTGGCGGCAGCGACTTCCGCAGGCGTGCCGGAGGCGACCACGCGGCCACCCTCGTCGCCGCCGGCCGGACCCATGTCGACGACGTGGTCCGCCTGCGCGACGACGGACATGACGTGCTCCACGACGACCACGGTGTTGCCGAGTGCGGTGAGCCGGGCGAGCTGGGCCGTGAGGAGCTCCACTCCGCCG
>NZ_BACW01000685.1:0-11901 GCF_000333315.1 Curtobacterium sp. B8 | reverse complement strand
ATCCCTTGCTCGTCGTGCCGCGCACGATCGAGTCGTCGACGATGAGGATGTTCTTGCCCTTGAACTCCGACGACATCGCGTTGAGCTTCTGCCGCACGGACCGCTTGCGCTCCGCCTGCCCCGGCATGATGAAGGTGCGACCGACGTAGCGGTTCTTGTAGAAGCCCTCGCGGTACTCGATGCCGAGCTTCTGCGCCACCTGCATGGCCGCGGGTCGGGACGAGTCGGGGATCGGCATGACCACGTCGATGTCGCCGGTCGGGGCGTACTGCTCGATGGTGTCCGCGAGGCGGTTGCCGAGCCGGAGTCGGGCGTCGTACACCGAGATGCCGTTCATGACCGAGTCGGGGCGGGCGAGGTAGACGTACTCGAACGAGCAGGGCACGAGGCGCGGGTTCTTCGCGCACTGCCGGGCGTGCATCTGGCCGTTCATCTCGATGAAGACGGCCTCGCCGGGGGCGATGTCCCGGACGATCTCGTAGCCGCCGGACTCGAGGACGAGCGACTCCGACGCGACGACCCACTCCGGCTGACCCGCCTCGTCGAACTTGTGCCCGAGGATGAGCGGGCGGATGCCGAACGGGTCGCGGAAGGCGAGCAGCCCGTGCCCGGCGATCGTCGCGATCGCGGCGTAGGAGCCCTCGACGCGCTCGTGCACGCGCTCGACGGCGTCGAACACCTGGCCCGGGTCGAGGTCCTTCCCGCGGACCTGGCCCTGAAGCTCGTGCGCGAGGACGTTGACGAGCAGCTCGGTGTCGGAGCTCGTGTTGAGGTGCCGGCGGTCGATGTCGAACAGCTCGCGGGTGAGTTCCCGCGTGTTCGTCAGGTTGCCGTTGTGCACGAGGACGATGCCGTAGGGCGCGTTCACGTAGAAGGGCTGTGCCTCTTCCTCGTTGCTCGCGGCGCCCTTCGTGGCGTAGCGCACGTGGCCGAGGCCCATCGTGCCGAGCAGGGACCGCATGTCACGCGTGCGGAAGGCCTCCCGCACGTGTCCACGCGTCTTGTGCATGTGGTGGATGTGACCCTCGACCGTGGCGATGCCGGTCGAGTCCTGTCCTCGGTGCTGCAGGAGGAGCAGAGCGTCGTAGATGGATTGGTTGGCAGGACTCTGGGCGACGAGCCCGACGATGCCGCACATTCGCGGTGTGCTCCAGACCGTAGAATCGGGGGGACCGAACAAGTCTGCCATGCCCTGCGGAGGACGACGCATGACGAACCCGTACGCCGAGGCCGGCGTCGACACAGCAGCCGGCGACCTCGCGGTCGAACTCATGAAGTCGGCCGTCTCGGCCACGCACAACGCCTCGGTGACGGGCGGTGTCGGCGGGTTCGCGGGGCTCTACGACGTCTCGTTCCTGAAGGACTTCGAACACCCGCTGCTCGCGACCTCGACCGACGGCGTCGGCACGAAGGTGGCCATCGCCCAGGCGATCGACAAGCACGACACGATCGGGCAGGACCTCGTCGGCATGGTCGTCGACGACATCGTCGTGGTCGGCGCGAAGCCGCTGTTCATGACCGACTACATCGCGTGCGGCCGGGTCGTGCCGAACCGCATCGCCGACATCGTCGCCGGGATCGCCCGCGGCTGCTCGGCCACCGGGACCGCCCTCGTCGGCGGCGAGACCGCGGAGCACCCGGGGCTCCTCGGCCCGGACGACTACGACGTCGCGGGAGCGGCGACGGGTGTCGTCGAGGCCGGCGCTCAGCTCGGCGCGCACCTCGTCGAGGACGGGGACGTCGTCGTCGCCATCGCCTCGTCGGGCCTGCACTCGAACGGGTACTCGCTCGTGCGGCACATCCTGTCGACGCGCGGCGTGCAGTACACCGACCAGCTGCCGGAGTTCGGCGCCGGGGTGTCCGTGGGGGAGGCCCTGCTCGAGCCCACGCGCCTCTACACGACGCCGCTGCTCTCGCTGCTGTCCGCGCGCCCGGGCGCCGTGCACTCGCTCTCGCACGTCACCGGTGGCGGCATCGCGGCGAACCTCGCACGTGTGCTCCCGGTCGGCTCGTGGGTCGAGGTCGACCGGTCGAGCTGGTCCCCGCTGCCGGTCTTCCGTGTGCTCGCGGAGATGGCGAGCACGCCGCTGGAGGACACCGAGGGCACGTGGAACCTCGGCATCGGGATGTTCGCCGTGGTCGCGGCCGGGGCTGCCTCGGACGTCATCGCCTCGCTCGGAGCCGCCGGGCTGCCGTCGTGGGCGGTCGGGACGATCTCGACGGCGGCGCGCGAGGACCTCACCGGGTTCGAGCAGGGCGCCAAGGGCGTCGACGGCGGCGCCGTGCGGCTCGTGGGGTCCTACGCGGCCTGACGTCGGCTGCGCCTGGCGCCGGCGCGCGGGCCCGCCGCGACGCGTCGGCCGCCCCCGCCTGCCGCGTCGGCCGCCCCCGCCTGCCGCGTCGGCCGCCCCCGCCTGCCGCGTCGGTCGGGACACCCCGTCCGCGGATCGTCCAGCGGTCAGGAAACGTCGCGTCCGCCCCGACGGAGCGACGTCCCGTGACCTTCGGGCATGCTGCACGCGGGGTGTCGCGACCGCACGGAGACGCCGCCCATCAGGGTGGCTGACCTCAGCCATCGCCGAGCACACGCGCGCGGCGCACTCCGACGCGCCGGGCACGCCCGGGACACGCGCAAACGCCGCGCACCCGAGGGTGAGCGGCGTGTCGCACGAGGGCGGCTCAGGCGGACTTGTTCTGGTCCTCGTGTTGCTCGAGCTCGAGGTCGTCCTCGTCGTCACCGTACTGGTCCGCCCAGCGGTCGACGTACGAGTTCTCGTCCGAGTGTTGCCCGGCGGAGAGCTCTCGCTCGAGTGCACCGTAGTTCGTCTCCGGGCTGAAGTACTTCAGCTCCCGAGCCACCTTGGTGTGCTTTGCCTTCTGACGGCCGCGCCCCATGCGTGACCCCCTCGTGATCGGCTCTGGTCCGATCCTGGCGGGCGTCGGTGGACACCCGGGGAATCGGACGGTTCGTGGTTTGAAATCTGCCGATCACTCTACCATGTACCCCGATCTGGACGTCGCCGCGAGGGCGGAGCACCCAGGAGAATCGGATGTGATGAGCGACGCCACGAACCCCGTTCCCGACCAGCTCGCGCGTGTCGTCGTCATCGGCGCGGGGCAGGCCGGGCTCTCGGTGGCCTACCACCTGCGTCGCCTCGGCCTCGTGCCCGGGTCGGACCTCGTCGTCCTCGACCGTGGGCCGGGCTCCGGCGGGGCGTGGCAGCACCGGTGGGAGGCCCTCCGGCTCGGCGCAGCGCACCGGGTGCACGACCTCCCGGGCATGCACGCGATGGGTCTCCGGTTCGACGATGCCGACCGCTCCCGTCCCGCGCGGGACGTCGTCGGCGAGTACTACCGCCGGTTCGAGCAGCACTACGAGCTCCGGGTGCGTCGCCCGGTCGCGGTGACCTCGGTGACGCGCGTCCCCGGTGCCGACCGACTCTGCACGACCGTGCGGACGCCGGACGGGAGGACGAGCCGGATCAGCTCGGAGGTCGTCGTCAACGCGTCCGGCACCTGGGGCACCCCGTTCGTGCCGTGGTACCCGGGCCGGGACGTGTTCGCCGGTCGGCAGCTCGACACCTCGGAGTACCGGAGCGCCGCGGAGTTCTCCGGGCAGGACGTCGTGGTGGTCGGCGGCGGGACGAGCGCGATCGGGTTCCTGCTCGAGCTCGACGGTGTGGCCCGGTCGACGCGGTGGTTCACCCGGCGACCCGTCGTCTGGTCCGACACGGCCTCGCTCGACCTCGAGTCCGCGGTCGCGGCGGTCGACGAGCAGGACCGGGCAGCGCGGACGGGACGGGTCCTCCCGAGCATCGTCAGCGGCACCGGCATCCCGGTCACGCGTCGGATCCGCGCCGGCATCGACCGCGGGACGCTCGTGGCCGACCAGATGTTCGCACGCCTCGACGAGTCCGGGGTGGTCACCACGGACGGCGAGCACGTGCACCCGGACGCCGTCATCTGGGCGACCGGTATCCGGGCCGACATCCGGCACCTCGCCCCGATCCGGCTCCGGACCGATGCGGGTGGCATGGTGGTCGCCGACGGCCGGTCCGAGGACGAGCCGCGCCTCTTCCTGGCCGGCTACGGCCGGCAGGCCTCCAGCATCGGCGCGAAGCGCGCGGGCCGGAGCATCGCCCAGCAGGTCACGGACGTCCTCGCCGGCACCGCCGGACGACCCGGCCGGCGCGGACGGGACGCACGGCGCGAGGCCGCGCGCACGGGGCGAGGGCAACGGCCTCGCNCCATGTGCGCAACCTCGCACGGCGACACGCCAGGCCGCCACGCCGTCAGGCGGGCAGACGGCCGGGAGGCGCGGTGCCGGTCCGCCCCGCGCCTCCCGGACGTCGGTGGTCGCGCCGGGGACGCGGGTGGCTCAGGCCGGCAGCGGCTCGTCCACACCGCGCCGACGACGCGTCGCGCGCAGCAGCAGGGCATCGAGCGAGAAGCGCCCCGGCCCGGTCACGCGACGGCCAGCGATCCGACGGCGAGCACGAGGACGTACTCGAAGCCGCCGTCCTGCGAGAAGAACCCGGCGGTCGCGTGCGCGAGGAGCCCCGCCACGACCATGTCGACCGCGAGCAGCGCCCCGACCACGCGCGTCGCGACACCGACCACGAGGAACACCCCGCCGACGAGTTCGAGCCCCGCGACGAGCGGCGCGGCGACCTCGGCGAGCGGGACCCCCATGCCCGCGAAGCCCTGGGTCACGGTCGGGATGCCCTGCGCGAACTTCTGCGCGCCGTGGGCGATGAAGACCACGCCGAGGACGACGCGGAGCACGGTGAGGCCGATCGAGGTCGATGTCGTTCGCATGCCCGGGACGGTAGCGGTTGACGCGTCACCGAGCACCCCCGGACGGGGGCCTCGGCGGAGTTCGCCAGGGCATCGCCAGGACATGCCCAGTCTGGGGTCCGCCGTTCAGCGGACCCGCGCTCAGGAAGCGGAGTCGGTACCGCGGCCGGTCTGCTGCTGCAGTCGGTCGATGTGCTCCGAGGCCTCCGCCTTGGTGAGGTCGGCGGGCAGTTCCTCGCCGGCCTCGCGGGCGAGGGTGTCGAGGTAGCTGCGCTGCGGACCGGTCATGGGCTCGTCGCCGGTGACCCAGTCCTCCGGGTCCTTGCTCGCGGTCGTGGAGGGGTCGGGGCGGGGACCGCCGAGGGTCTCGCCGGTGTGGTCGGCCTTGCCCTGCTGGTCGGTCTGGTCTGCATCGCTCATGGCGCGGACGCTACGCCGGGCCACCGACGGGGACCCCAGCGCGGCGTCCCCCGGACAGCCCGACGACGCCGGTCCCGGACGGCCGGAACGGGGTCAGGCAGCCGCGACGGCGTAGCGCACGAGGTCGGGACCGACGGTGCTCAGCGCGATCGGCACGACCGACCCATCGCGACGGATCCACATGCTCGCCGCACGCGCGTCGATGCGCTCGACCTCGTACAGCGTGCCGTCGATCAGGACCGACGCCGAGACCAGGACCGTCCCGGTGGCCGGGCGGGGCGGCAAGCCCGGGACGTCGGCGTCGTACGCCGTGTGGGGCCCGGGCGTCAGGAACGGGGACACCGGGGTGGTGACGATCTCCAGCCCGTCGGTGACGTCGGACACCGCGACGAGCCGGACGGCCTGGTCCTTCGGCAGCGGGACGTCGACCACCGGAGCGTCGTCGGGGCCGGCCAGCGCGCGGAACGCGGGCCGACCGTCGGGGGCGAGCAGTGCCTCCCGGCCGTCGATGCGGACGCGACCGCGCCCGCGCGAGTCGGCGTAGAGGCCCGGGACGATGCCGGACCTGCGCGCTTCGAGGCGGCTGATGACGACGCGGTCGGGCCGGTACCAGTCGCGGAGCGTGGCGGGGTCGACCCACCCGATGGCGCGCGCACCGCGCGACAGCGCGGAGGAGTGGTCGGCGGCCCGTTCGTCGACCGCTCCGAGGGGGTGTTCGCCCAGCACGGCGACGAGGCCCTCGAGCGGGCTGCCGGCCGGCGGTTCGTGGTCGAGCACCTCGACGCGCTTCGACACCTTGCCGCCGTGCGCGTCGAACGTCGCGAAGGTCCGGAGGTCGGTCGGGGTCATGGCGTCACATCGTACGACCGGCCACCGTCACGCGGTGTCATCCGCGGTCGGCGTCGCGGGGCGAGGTCGGCGACGAGGGCGTGCGGCCCGTCGGGGGCGACGCCACGAGGGTCCGCAGTTCGCCGGTGCACCGCGCCGGGTCCACGCCCTCCGCGGGGCCGGCGGGTCGCGACGCCCGCCGGGGCGCGGGAGCGGGAGCGGTCTGCGGGGCGAGGCTGTTCCGCTGGTCGGACCGGAGCAGGCGGTCGTCGCTGCGCTCGGCGTGGAAGACGCCGTGCGGCGACCGGCGGAGGGGCGGACGCACGGGCTCGCCGCGGCGT
Source organism: Curtobacterium sp. B8 (assembly GCF_000333315.1). Lineage (NCBI taxonomy): Bacteria > Bacillati > Actinomycetota > Actinomycetes > Micrococcales > Microbacteriaceae > Curtobacterium > Curtobacterium sp. B8. The sequence continues at coordinate 5,515 of NZ_BACW01000685.1, read as the reverse complement.
TCCTGGCCGGGCAGCGGGCGGGAGCGGCGTCCGTACAGGAGCTCCGACGAGTCGAGCAGCCACGGCACCAGGGCGACGGTCACACCGTGGACGAGCAGGAGCTTCTTCCGGATCCGACGTCCGCGGTGGTTGTGGAGCAGGTTCTCCCACCAGTGCCCGACGACGAACACCGGCGTGTAGACCGTGACCACCTCTGAGCCGTGCTCCAGTCGGTGCGCCTTGATGTACTTGATGAGCGGCATCGAGATGTCGCGGTACGGGCTCGGCACGATCGTCAGCGGGACCTCGATGCCGTGCTCCGCCCACTGCGCCCGCAATCGCGCCGCCTCGGCGTCGTCGATCGCGACGTGCACGGCCTCGAAGCTCGCGTGCTTCGCGGCGATCGCGTAGTCGAGGGCCTTGAGCACCGGCTTCTGGAGCTTGTTCACGAGCACGATCGCGTGGTCGCCGGTCGCGCCGAACTCGGTCTCCTCGTCGGCGGCGATCTCGTGCTGGACGTCGCGGTAGTAGCGGTTCACCCCGAGCATGAGCACGAAGAGCACCGGCATGATCACGAACACGAGCCACGCGCCGTGCGTGAACTTCGTGATGGTGACGATCACGAGCACCACGAACGTGAAGCTCGCGCCGATGGTGTTGATGAGCCGCGAGCGGACGACCTGGCCGCGGTTCACGGGTTCGGTGGCGGTGCCCGCGCGGTCCTGGCGGAGCAGGCGCGTCCAGTGCACGACCATGCCGGTCTGACCGAGCGTGAACGACACGAAGACGCCGATGATGTACAGCTGGATGAGGCTCGTGACGTTCGCCCGGTAGACGATGAGCAGGGCGGCCGCGACGAGCGCGAGCACGATCACGCCGTTCGAGTAGATGAGGCGGTCGCCGCGGGTCGAGAGTGCCTTGGGTGCGTAGGAGTCGCGGGCGAGGATCGAGCCGAGCAGCGGGAACCCGTTGAACGCCGTGTTCGCCGCGAGCAGCAGGACCGCCGCGGTCGTCGCCTGCACGACGAAGAACAGCACCGAGTTGTCCCCGAACGTGGCGGCGGCGATCTGTGCGATGAGCGAGCGCTGCGGTGTCGTGGCGCAGTTCGCGAACCCCTGGAGGTCGCAGGCGCTCTCGGCGTAGTGGACACGGGCGACGAGCGCGAGCGTGATGAGCCCGATGAACAGGACGATCGCGATGCCGCCCATCGCGACGAGGGTCTTCTGTGCGTTCTGGATCTTCGGACGGCGGAACGCCTGCACGCCGTTCGCGATCGCCTCGACGCCGGTGAGCGCGGAGCAACCGGAGGCGAAGGCTCGGAGCAGGAGCAGGACGAAGGCGGCCTGGGTGGTGTGCTCGACGTTCTGCACGGTGTACTGCGCGGATTCGGCCACGGGGGTGTGCCCGGTGGCGACCCGCACCAGGCCCGTGACGACCATCACGAACACGGACGCGACGAACAGGTAGGTCGGGATCGCGAACGCCTTGCTCGACTCGCGGACCCCGCGGAGGTTCACCGCCGCGAGCAGCACGACGAAGAGCAGCGCCAGCTCGACCCGGAACTCGTTGAGGACCGGCAGCGCCGAGATGATGTTGTCCACGCCGGAGGCCACCGACACGGCGACGGTCATGACGTAGTCGACGAGCAGCGCGCTCGCCACGACGAGGCCGGCCTTCTCGCCGAGGTTGCGGTGCGCCACCTCGTAGTCGCCGCCACCCGACGGGTACGCCTTGATGAGCTGCCGGTAGGACGCGACGACCACGACGAGCAGCAGCACCACGAGTGCGGCCACCCACGGGGCGAAGGTCAGGAAGGCCATGCCGCCGAGCAGCAGGATCATGAGGAGCTCCTGCGGCGCGTAGGCCACGGAGGAGAGCGGGTCACTCGCGAAGATCGGCAGTGCCAGGTGCTTCGGGAGGAGCTGTCCCTCGAGCTTCTCGGAGGGGAGGGGGTCCCCGATCAGCCGCGCCTTCAGCGACCGGATCTCGTTCGTCACGACGGGCAAACCTACTCATTTCGGACCCGGAGTCAACACGGGGGCACCCGCCGGTATTCCGTGTTCGTGCACATCCGTGCAACCTGTGCAGGGCGAGGGGCTTGTGGTTGACGCCGCGTCAACCTCTAGCGTGTCCTGCATGAGTGATCGGACAGACAACGCATCCGTCGCTGCGAAAGCGCCGCACGGCATCTCCGACGTGGCACGCGCGGCCGGCGTGTCCAGTCGGACGCTCCGCCACTACGACGCGATCGGTCTGCTGCCGGCGACCGCCGTGGGCGAGGGCGGGCTCCGTCGCTACGACGACGGCGCGCTCGTCCGGCTCCAGCGCATCCTGCTCCTCCGCGGACTCGGCCTCGGACTGTCCGAGATCGCCCGGGTGCTCGACGGCGAGCAGGACGACGTCGCCGCACTCCGGGCGCACGTCACCTGGCTCGAGCAGGAGCGCGACCGGCTCGCGCGGCAGCTCGCAGCCGTGCGCACCACCATCACCAGGATCGAACGAGGAGACGACATGACCACGCAGGACACCTTCGACGGGTTCGACCAGACCCGGTTCCGTCAGGAGGTCGAGGAGCGCTGGGGCGCCGACGCCTGGCAACGCGGGCAGGACTGGTGGTCGGCGAACGACCCGGCTGCCAAAGCGGCCTTCCAAGCAGAACAGCGCGCGATCGCCACGGACGCGGCGGCGCTCGCCGTCTCCGACGACGCGCCGACTTCGGCCGCGGGCACGGCCCTCGCGCGCCGACAGCTCGCCTGGCTCGCACAGGCGCCCGGGCCCGCCCTGACGGCCGACCGGTTCCGCACGCTCGCCGACATGTACGTGCACGACGAGCGCTTCACGCAGGCGTACGAGTGGGCCGGCCCGGGTGCGGCACGCGCGCTCCGGGACGCCATGCACGCCCTCGCCGACGCGGGCGCGGTGTAGGAGCGGCGGACACGGCCGCTGCGGGGGCGGGCCGACCGGGAGGCGCGGTGTGCGCCCGCCGTGTCGGCCCGCCCCGGTCGGTGCTCCCCTCGGTGCTCGCGACCGGTGCTCGCTTCGGTGCTCGCCTCCGCCGCTCACCGTCAGAGCGAGCGGCGCACCGCCTCGAGTCCGTCCCGCAGGCGGCTGACGGTGTCCGCGGTGAGCGTGCCCCGCGTCGCCTGCCGGCGGAGGTCCGCCCGGACCTGCTGCCGGAACGACGACAGGACCATCTCGACCTCGCGCAGGGCACTGGCACCGGCGGTCGGGACGTCCACGGGCTCGTCGGCGGTCTGTCCGCGCGGAGTCTGAGCGCTCGCGGCGAGGTCGGCGCGGAGGGACCGCATGGCCTCGCCGACCGAGGCCCGCACGCCGTCCGCGAGGGACTTCACCGAGTCGGTCATCCCGTCCTCGAGCGCGGCGACCTCGGCGGCGCGGGCGTCGAGCTCGGCGCGTCCGGCGTCCGTGATCGCGTAGACGGTCTTCCGGCCGTCGGCGGTCCCGGTCACGAGTCCCTCGTCCTGGAGCTTGGCCAGGCGCGGGTAGACCGTGCCGGCGCTCGGGACGTACGTGCCGCCGAAGCGGTCGCCGAGGGCCGTGATCAGCTCGTAGCCGTGCATCGGGTGGTCGGCGAGGAGGACGAGCAGGTAGAGGCGCAGGTGACCGTGCGCGAAGACGGGGCTCATGCGGGCACCTCACCATCGGTCGTCGGGGTGGTCGCGGCCTCGTCGGCGACGGGCGGCGCGTGGAGCACCGCGATGTCGCCGGACACCGAGTTCACCTTGAGGTCGAGCCACTGGCCGGAGAGCTCCCCGCCCTGCTTGACGTAGGAACCGCGCACGCCACGGATCTCCGAGTCGTCGAACTGCAGCTTGCCCGAGGCCGTCGAGACCGTGCACCGGTAGGGCACGCCGTCCTCGAGTCGGACGCTGACCGAGCCCGACACCGTGTTGACGCGCGCGGAGTCCGGCGTGCCGTGCAGGTCGAGCACGACGTCGGCGTTCACTCCGTCCGCCTGGAACCGGGGGATCGCGCCGGTGGCCACGACGTCGCCCGAGACCGTGTGCACCGTGAGGGCGCCGTCGAGTTCCCGGACGGTGGTCGTGCCGGAGACCGCGTTCACGGTGACGTCGCCCGCGACCCCGTCCACGACGACGTCGCCGGAGACGGTGTTGAGCGTCGCGCCGCGGTTCGTCCCGGACAGGAGCGACCCGGCCGAGACGACGCCGAGCGTCACCGGGGCGTCCCGCGGCACGAGGATGCTCACGTCGGCGTGCGCCTTGCCCCGGAAGGACTTGAGGAAGCCGATCGGGTCGTCCCACCGGATCTGCGGGTGGTCGACGGTGAGGGTGTCGCCGTCCACCTCGACCATGAGCGGCTTGCCCGACACGCTGTGGACCTCCACCCGGGCGGTCGGTTCGTCGTGCGCGACGACGTCCACCTGTCCGCCGACGAGTCCGACGCGCAGGCGACGGACGATGCCGGTGTCGATGACCTTGGGCTCCTCGACGAGCCACTTCTCCTGAGCCATGTTGTCTCCTCGAACTCGCGATGTATCGCGTCTGGTGAGGTCACGATACATCGCGAGTTCCGACGGCCGCAAGCGAACACTCAGGAGGTGGTCCGCGCCTCCAGGCCAGGGGCGGTGAGCGAGCTCGGGACCGCGACCCGCGTGCGCTCCGGGCTCCACGGGAACCGGCGGAAGAGCGGCATCAGCGGTTGCACCATCGGGCCGATCGCGAACGCGGCGACCACCGTGCCGGCGCCCACGTCGCCACCGAGCAGCCACCCGACGATGACGACGGTGACCTCGATGACGGTCCGGGCGACCCAGATCGGCCACCCGAAGCGCTGCGAGACCCCGACCATCAGCCCGTCGCGCGCGCCGGTGCCGAACCCGGCACCGATGTAGAACGCCGTCGCGACGGCGAGCAGCAGGAGTCCGGCCACGAAGAGGCCGACCCGGGGGAGCAGCCCGTCGGGCGCCGGGACGAGCCACAGCACGAGGTCCGCCGACGGGCCGATCGCCAGGGCGTTGAGCAGGGTGCCGATGCCGGGCTTCTGCCGCAGCGGGATCCAGAACAGCAGGATGACCCCGCTCGACACCACGGTGATGACCCCGAACGACCACGGCACGACGTGCTCGAGCCCCTCGGTGAGGACCGTCCACGAGGCGACACCCACCACCGCACGGACCTGGAGCGCGGTCGAGGCGCCGTAGAGGAACAGACCGACCATGAGCTGCGCGAACCGGAGGGTGAGGGCGGGGGTGCGGGACATGCTCCGATCGTGCGGCAGATTGGCCTGCTGGTCGAGGGCCAATCGCGCTACCGTGGACCCATGACCCCCGTCCAGCTGAGCGCCCGGTCCGCAGCGCTCCTCCTCACCGACTGGCGTGCCGGTACGGACGCCGCCGCGTACGAGGCGCTCTCCGACGCCCTCCGGGTCCTCGCGATCGACGGCCGCATCCCGCAGGGCGTCCGACTGCCCGCCGAGCGCGGCCTCGCGTCGGCCCTCGGCGTCTCACGGACCACGGTCGCCGGGGCGTACGCGCGCCTCCGCGAAGACGGGTCCT
>NZ_BACW01000686.1:0-9685 GCF_000333315.1 Curtobacterium sp. B8 | reverse complement strand
CCAGATGCGCACCGAGGGCCACCAGATCGCCCTCGTCGTGGACGAGTACGGCGGCAGCGCGGGGATGGTGACGCTCGAGGCGCTGCTCGAGGACCTCGTCGGGCGCATCCGCGACGAGTACGACGCGCCCAACACCGCCGGCACGGACGGGGTCGACGGGTCGCTCGTGCTCGAGGACTGCAGCGTGGTGACGGTCAGGTATCGGAGCCCGGTCGCCTGGTCGAGCTGGGAGCCGTAGGCGGCGCCGAACACGAGGAGCATGACCACCGGGATCGCGAAGGTGAACACCATCGCCTTGACGTTGCGGAGCTGTCGGACGGTCTCGAGCGCCACGTACCGGAACGGCAGACGGCCGCGGACGGTCGGGCTGGTGCGGGGACGGTCGGGAGCCGTGGCGACGTTGGTGGTCGCGGTCGTGCTGGTCATGCGGAGACCTCCTGCGGGTCGGCGGTGATGGCGAGGAAGGCGTCGTCCATGGTCGAGGCGACCACCTGGACGTCGTGCACCTCGGGGAACGTGGTGAGCAGTGCACGGAGCGTGTCGTCACTGCGGTCGGTGCGCAGCGTGACGGAGCCGTGTCGTGCCTCCAGGCCGGTGACGCCCGGCAGGGCGCGGAGCGCGGGGTGTCCGTCGGGGCCGACCCCGTCGAAGCGGACCGTCCGGCTCGACGCGATGGCCTTGACCTCGGTCGGCGTGCCGTCGGCGACGACCCGGCCGGACCGCATGATGACGATGCGGTCCGCGAAGGTGTCGGCCTCGTCGAGGTGGTGGGTGGCGAAGACCACCGTCCGGCCGGCGTCGGTGAACTCGCGCATCGACGCCCAGAAGGTGTGCCGTGCCTCGACGTCCATCGCCGCGGTCGGCTCGTCGAGCACGAGGAGTTCGGGGTCGGAGACGACGGCGACCGCGAAGCGGGCCCGCTGCAGCTGCCCGCCGGAGAGCTTGGCGACCCGGCGGCCGGCGATCTCGGAGCAGCGTGCGCGGCGCAGGGCCTCGTCGACGGGCATCGGCATCCGGTGCGCTGCGCCGACGAGGGCGACCACGTCCCGGACGGTCATGTCCGGAAGGAGCGCACCGCCCTGCAGCATCGCGCCGACCCGGCCGTCGACGACGGCTCGGCGGGGATCGTCGCCGAAGAGCCGGACCTCGCCGGAGCCGGGGGCGGCGAGCCCGAGGGCCAGGTCGACCGTGGTGGTCTTGCCGGCGCCGTTCGGTCCCAGGAGCGCGACGACCTCGCCGCGCCGGACCGTGAGGTCGACGCCCTCGACGGCGTGCACCGCGCCGAAGTGCTTGTGGAGACCGCGCAGTTCGATGACCGCGTCGTCCTGGTGTCCTGTGCTGTTCATGCCACCACTGTCGCGCCGATCGGCCGCCGGCTCCGCTGCCGTCCGTCACGACGTCACCGTGACGATCGTCACGGTCGGGCCGGTCCGACCCTCCGAACGGGGGTCCTGTCCTCCGTTGTGGGTACGCGCCGGTCGCCGTCAGCGGGGTTACCGTGGTCAGCATGAGCCTCACCACCTCGTCGTCGATCGCCCACGCCTCCCCGGAGGCCCGGAGGGCCGCGCTCCTCGCCGCGCTCGACGTCGTCGAAGGCGGTCCGGAGGAGCGCTTCGAGCGCATCACCCGCATCGCGCGCGAGGCGTTCGGCGTCACCGGCTCGTTCCTGAACCTGGCGGGGGAGTCCGTGCTCACGATCAAGTCGCAGCAGAGCGACCAGCACTTCGGTCCGACGATCCCGCTGCAGGACACCTTCTGCGGACGCACCCTCGGCGAGACCGGTCCCGTCGTCGTCGAGGACGCCACCGCCGACACGCGCTACGCCGACATGCCGATGGTCGTCGACGACCCGAACGTCCGGTTCTACGCGGGCGTGCCGCTGCGGCTCGGGGACGACGAGGTCAAGGTCGGGACGCTGTGCCTCGTCGACCAGGTGCCGCGCACCCTGAGCGACGACGACCTCGCGCTGCTCGAGGAGCTCGGCGTGTGGGCCGAGCGCGAACTCGCCGCCGGTGCCGACGAGGACCGGCTGCGCGCCGTGCTCGCCGGACTCGAACCGGCCGCGGTCGCCCTGCCCGGGTACCGGATCGCCGGGATGAGCATCCCGCACGGTGTCGTGTCCGGCGACCTGCACGAGTGGCACCGCTCGGGGGACGACCTCGTGGTGACCCTCGCCGACGTCATGGGCAAGGGGATGTCGGCCGGACTCCTCGCGGCGAACATCCGCGGCGCGCTGCTCGCCCGCGGCGACGACCGCCCCGACGTCGCCGTCGCGGGCCTCGAGGCGCAGATCACACCGGACCTGGGCCGAGCCGAGTCGTTCGCCACGCTCTTCCACGGGCGGCTCGCGCCCGCGACCGGCCGCCTCGACTTCACCGACGCCGGGCACGGTCTCGTGCTGCACCTGCGGGCGGACGGGTCGGAAGCCGTGCTGCGGTCCTTCGACCTCCCGCTGGGCCTCCACCCGGCGGGGCTCGGACGGACCCCGGGCTCGCTCGACCTCGGCGCCGGCGACGTCCTCGTCCTGGTCAGCGACGGCGCGCTCGAGCTGTGGGACTCGACCCTCGCCTCGCTGTCCCGTCTGGGACACCTCTACCGGGAGGCGGCGGACATCGAGGACTTCCTGGCCCGGGTCCGCGCGCGGGCAGCCGAGCACGACCCCGGCGACGACCTCACCGTCGTGGTCGTCGCGCGGGACGCCTGAACCCTCACCGGCGCTCCGGCGTCGACCGGTGCTCGCGTGCCGGCTGCGTCAGGCGCCGAGGCGCTCGATGAGCTCGCGGTAGCGCGCCGCGGTGCGCTCCACGATCGTGTCCGGTAGCACCGGCGGGGTGCCCTGCCGGTCCCAGTTCGCGCTGAGCCAGTCGCGCACGATCTGCTTGTCGAACGACTCGGTCCGGTTCCCGGAGCGGGCGTCCCAGTAGCGGCTGGAGTCGCTCGTGAGGACCTCGTCCGCGATGCGGACCACACCGTCGGCGTCGCGGCCGAACTCGAACTTCGTGTCGGCGATGACCACGCCGTGCTCGAGCGCGATCGCGGCGGCCTCGGAGTACACCCGGAGCGACAGGTCGCGCAGCACCTCGGCGTCGTCCCGACCGACGAGCTCGACGGTCTGCTCGAACGAGATGTTCTCGTCGTGCTCACCCTGGGGCGCCTTGTACGCGGGCGTGTAGATCGGCTCGGGCAGCCGGTCGCCGTTCGCGAGGCCGGCGGGGAGCGCCACACCGCAGACGCTGCCGGACTCCTGGTACTCAGCCCAGCCGCTGCCGACCAGGTAGCCGCGGACGACGCACTCGACCGGGAACATCGCGAGCGGCATCACGTGCATCGACCGCGGAGCGACCTCGGCGGGCACGGGGGTACCGCCGCTGGTGGCGGGCAGGATGTGGTTCGGGACGTCCGACAGCCGGTCGAACCAGAACCGGGACAGCCGGGTCAGCAGCTCGCCCTTGCCGGGGATCGGCGGCTCGAGCGCGAAGTCGTAGGCGCTGACGCGGTCGGATGCGACGAGCAGGAGTTCGGTGGCGCTCGCGACGTCGTCGGTGCCGCTCGGCACGTACAGCTCGCGGACCTTGCCCGACGAGACGTGCCGCCAGCCCGGGACGACCGGGACCGCGGCGGTCACCGCGTGACCTTCGCGGCGATGTCGGTGCGGAACTGCGCGCCCTCGAGCGTGATGTCGTGCAGGCCGGCGTACGCGCGGTCGCGTGCTTCGGCGAAGTCCGCACCGGTCGCGACGACGCTGAGGACGCGGCCGCCGGTGGCGACGAGCTCGCCGTCGAGGAGGCCGGTGGCGGCGTGGGCCACCGAGACGCCCGGCCGGGCGCCGGCCGCGTCGATCCCGGTGATCCGACGCCCGGTCTTCGGGTTCTCCGGGTAGCCCTCGCTCGCGAGCACGACGGTGACGGCGGCGTCGTCACGGAACTCGGGCGCGGGGACCGAGCCGAGGCGGCCGGTGGCGGCGGCGAGCATGAGTCCGCTCAGCGGTGTCGCGAGGCGGGGGAGCACCACCTGGGTCTCCGGGTCGCCGAAGCGCGCGTTGAACTCGATGACGCGGACGCCCTGCTCGGTGACGATGAGCCCGCAGTAGAGCAGCCCGACGAAGGGCGTGCCCTCGTGCTCGAGGCGACGGACGGTCGGGAGCGCGACGAGGTCGGTGACCTCGGCCACGAAGGCCTGCTCCGATCCCCAGCGGTCGGTGAGCCAGGGCAGCGGCGAGTAGGCGCCCATGCCGCCCGTGTTCGGCCCGGTGTCCCCGTCGCCGAGGCGCTTGTAGTCCTGCGCGGGACTGAGCGGGCGGACGTCGTGCCCGTCGCTCAGGAAGAACAGCGAGACCTCCTCGCCGTCGAGGAACTCCTCGACCACGACGTGGCCGTGCTGCAGCCAGTACGTGGCGTGGTCGATCGCAGCCCGACGGTCCTCGGTCACCAGGACGCCCTTGCCGGCCGCGAGCCCGTCGGCCTTCACGACGTACGGGGCGCCGAGCTCGTCGAGCGCGGCGACGGCCTCGTCGACCGTGCCCGCGTACACCGGGCGGCCGGTCGGGACGCCCGCCTCGGCCATGATCCGCTTCGCGAACGCCTTCGAGCCCTCGAGCTGCGCGGCGGCCTTCCCCGGGCCGAACACCGGGATGCCGCGCGTGCGGACCGGGTCGGCGACGCCGGCGATGAGCGGCGCCTCGGGTCCGACGACGACGAGCTCGACGTCGTTCTCGATGGCGTAGTCGGCGACCAGCGCGCCGTTCGTCGGGTCGATCGAGACGGTCTCGACGTCGGCGGCGATGCCGGCGTTGCCGGGCGCGACGGTGATGACGTGCCCCGCCTGCTCCGCGAGGAGGGCCGTGACGATGGCGTGCTCGCGGGCACCGGAACCGAGGACGAGGATTCGCACCCGATCACCCTACCGAGCCTCGTGCCCGCGTTGCGATGCGGTTGGTCCGCGGCCGCTCGGTGCGAGGTTCCACGCTCCGTGCGAGGTCTGAGGCGCCGCACGGTGTGCGATTCCTCGCACCGCACGGGTCGCTAGCCTGTGGGCATGCCGCGCAGGACGATCGACGACGGGGACGGGCGGTCCGCGCTCGCGGCGGTGCAGGGCGGCAGCACGGCGCGGGCGGACGTCGCCACCGCCGTGCGGTGGACGCTGCAGCGCCTCGCGGAGGACGTGCCGGGCAACAGCGTGGAGGTCCGCGTCCCGCCGTACGCGGCGGTCCAGGCGATCCCCGGGCCGCGGCACACCCGCGGCACCCCGCCGAACGTGGTCGAGACCGACGCCGCGACGTGGATCGCGCTGGCGACCGGCACGCTCCGGTGGGACGAAGCGGTCGAGGCCGCCCGAGTGAGCGCCTCCGGCTCGCGCGCGGACCTCACGGGGTTCCTCCCCGTCCGCCTCGCCGGCTGATCCACGCCGGCGCGGTCACCCTGCGGTCGTGAGGTCCACCGAGCCGTGCGACCGGCGGACCACCCCGAGCACGACCGCACCGACCACGAGCACCACGGCGACCACCGGAGGGACCGTGAAGGCCGCTGCCACGACGACCGCACCCGCGCCCCCACCCGCGAGGGCGACGGCCCCGCAGCGTCCAGCGGTGACCAGCACGACGGCGGCGACACCCGTGGCGGCGGTGAGTCGTGCCTCCCGGCCGGTGCGGCCACCTGCCGGGACGCGCCGATCACCCTCGGGACGCGACCGGCCCCACCACACCACGGCGACGACGAGCAACGCGAGGAGGCCGAGCGCACTGGAGCCGTCCTGCACGAGCGCCCACACCGGGTGCCTGGCGACGCTGCCCCGCAGCACCGGGACAGCCTCCACGACCCACCCGTCGCGGTGCGAGCACGCGTCCCAGAGCACGTGCGTGACGCTCCCGAGCACGCACCCGACGAGCGTGGCGGCGACCCCCCGTGCCGACGATCGCGGTCGGGTCGTCCACCCCGTGGGGACACGGACAGCGAGGGCGGGCAGGGCGCGCGTCCACGCGGGACGGACCAGCCACCACCAGACCGCGACCAGGACGAGCGCGACGGCGAGGTCCACGGTGACGACGCCCGTCCACGAGTGGCTCACGGCGTACGGCGGCAGCGACGGCACGAAGAGGACCGCGTCCGGGGCCATCGACCCGACCGCGACGGCGGCGACGGGCAGCGGCGTCCGGCGGGCGGCGAACGCGACGACGGCGTGGCTCACGGTGAAGGGCACACGACGATGGTGGCCCGAGGAGCGGTCCGAGCGCGTCAGCCCGGGGGACGAACACCCGGCCGAGGAGATCGCTCGCCAGGCGAAGCGAATTAGGTAGGTCCTACCGATGTGCCCCGCGCAACCGGTTGCCTATCGTGGAAGTCGCCGGGATTCGGACCCGACCCGAACGGGTCCGAACCCGGCGACACCCACACGCTACGCGATTTTCGGCGAGCTGTGTGCACCATCCGGCGAGTCGTGCTGCATCCCGCAACAGATGCGCGCAAAGTGAGCGCTCCTTCTGCCGGGTGCGCGAACGGGGCAGACGTGCGGTACCGACCGGGCACGCCGATCCGAGCGGACGGCTCAGAGCAGCTCGACGAGCTCGGCCCGGGCGTGCAGGTCCCACTTCTGGAACACCCGCGACAGGTGCGCGTCGATCGTGCGGACCGACAGGCCGAGCGTCTCCGCGATGCGGCGGTTGCTCAGCCCCTCCGCCGCGAGCTTGGCGACCTCGTACTCGCGGTTCGTGAGCGGCGGCTTCGTGTGGCCGGCGCTCACCGCCATCCCGTGCGAGGCGAGGACGCCCTGCGCGACGATCACCCGCGGTCGGTCGCGGGCACGGACCGCATCCGCGTACTCGACGATCGCCCCCGCCAGCGGACCGTCCACCCGTTCCGCCGCGGCACGCATCCGGTCCAGCGTGGGACCGTCGTCGCGACCAGCCTGCAGGTCGATCGCGTAGTGCAGCGTGTGCCCGTACATGACGTGCGTCCACGAGCCGGCCGCCGTCGACCGCTCGATGACCTCGTCCATGTGGCGCGGACCCTCCGGGTTGCCGAGGATCCACTCCGTCCACGCGATCGACACCGCGACCTGCTCGCCCGTGATCCGCATCGCGCGGACCGGCGTCGTCCGGGCACGGTCCAGCGCCGCCGCGGCCTCCTCGAGCCGACCCGCGTAGGCGTACGCCATCGCCAGTCGTGCCCACGGGTACGCGGCGAACCCGCCGTGGTCGGCGATGTCGTAGCGCTCGCACGCCGCCGAGAACGCGACGATGGCGTCGTCCCAGCGCCGCTGTCCGATCGCGTGGTTGCCGTCCCCGATGAGCTCGAGGGTGAAGTCGTACATGAGGTACGGGCTCGACCGGCGGACCGGCACCTCGGTGAGGAGGTCGGCGATGTCCCCGCGCCAGACCTGCACCTGGTGGAGCACGGAGACGATCTCGCCGACGCTCCACGGCGCGTCCTCGAGGTTCACGACGGCGGTCTGCAGGGCCTTCCGTCCGAGGGTGGCCGCGTCGTCGAGCCGTCCGGCGGTGGCGAGTCCCATCACGGCGCACGGCGCGAGGCAGAGGAACCCGAGCGGCACGGTCGGGGCGTGGACGATCCCGGTGGCGTCGACCTCGGCGCGCACCTCGGCGAAGCGCCCGGCCCAGCCGAGGTGGGCGAGCCGCAGCAGACGGAGGCGCTCGGCGGCTGCGGGCCCTACACGCCGCACCGCCTGGTCGGTCAGGGCCACGGCGGCGTCCACGTCGTCGTCGTGGAACTGCCGGATGTTCGCGAGCGTCTCGCACGCCTCGATGACCGCGGCGTCCTCGACGTCGTCGGAGTCCCGGGCGATCGCCCACGCCGCCTCGGCGTCCGCCCGGCCGGCCTCGCGTCCGGCGCTGTAGGAGTGCGCCAGCGACCGCAGCACGTGCGCCGCGATCCGCTGCGTGCACGGCAGCGACGTCCGGAGTGCGGCCGAGGTCAGGGCGACGGCGCTCTCGAGCTCCTGCAGACGGACCGCGACCTCGGCGGCGTCGAGGAGCGCCTCGGTCGCGGGCAGCACGCCGCACTCGAGCGACCAGAGGGTGGCCCGGAGCCGTGCGGCCGGCGGGGCGCCCTCGGGCCGGTCCGTGCGGAAGGCGTTGGCGCGCGCGAACAGCATGGTCCGTCGGGCCACCGGGACGAGCGCCCGGACGACCTCGCCCACGAGCGGGTGCGACGGCCGGACGACCGCGGTGCCGTCCTCGGTCGAGTCCATCCGGACGAGCCCGAGCGCGACGACCCGGTCGATGTCCCCGCCGGCGACGAGCGCGAGGAGCCGGGGGAGCGGGATCGGGTCCGCGAGGGCGACGATGTCGACGACGTCGCGGAGGTCCTCGGGGAGCGTGCCGAGCTCCGTCCGGTACATGTCCGCGAGGCTGTTCGACGCGGTGACCCGGCCCCGCCAGTACCAGCCGGACGCGGTCTGCTCGAGGGCGCCGGACGCCAGGGCGGCCCGCACGACCTCCCGGACGTAGAGCGGGTTGCCGGCGGTCGCCCGGTGCACGCGCTCGGCCGAGGCGTTCTCGAGCTGGGCGCCGAGCGCCGTCGCGATGAGGTCCGAGGTCTCACGGAGGTCGAGCGGGGCGAGGTCGATGCGCTCGAGCAGGTCGTCCTGCCAGAGCGCACGGAGCGGCTCCGGCAGCGCCGTGAAGTCGCGGCAGGTGAGCACGAGCCGGGCGTCCTGGTGCCGGACGAGCCACGCGACGTACCGGGCGGAGATCGCGTCGAGGTGGTCGGCGTCGTCCACCCGGAGCAGCACGTCGCGGTCTGCGCCGCCGAGGGACCGGAGCCGCTCCTCGGCCTGGTGCTCGTCCGCGAGCTCGGCCAGGGTCGTCGGGAGTTCGCCGAAGTGGCCGGAAACCGCATCGAACGGCATCGACCGGCCCGCGGCGACCGCGGTGATCGGGACGACGAGCGTCCGACCGGACGCGTCCCGCCCGGCGACGCGGTCGGTGATCCGCTCCGCCGCGGTCGTCTTGCCGAGGCCGGGCGCGCCGACGAGGGCGACGCTCCACCGGTGCTCCGCGACCACCGCGACGGCCCGGTCCTCCTCGTGCCGGCGGGCGATCGGCCAGGCGATCCGGGCCGGCGGCCGTCGGTGCGGACCGGAACGGTGACCGCGCTCGGCGCGGCCGTGCTGCGTGCGTCCGCGCATGCCCGTCACCTGCCTCTCCGGTCGCCGCCAACCGTCAGGGGTGCCGGTGCGGTGCCGTCCATCCTGCCCGGTATCGCGTTCTGCGCACAGGCCGGAGCACGTCCCACAGTGGGGGACAATGGGGTGGTGAGCACCACCGACGGACCCGAAGAACGACCGGCCCCGAACGCCGTCTCCACCGCCGACGCGGTCACGATCCGACGTGCGCCGAAGTTCGGCGTCTTCATCGTCGGCGGCGCGGTCGTCGGGTTCCTCGTCACGCTCGTCGTCGTCTCGGCGACGATGAACATCGACCGAGGCGACCAGCAGGAGACCGCGAGCTTCGGCTCCCTGGTGGGGTACTTCTCGCTGTGGGGCGTGACCATCGGCGCGTTCGTCGGTGCCGTGGTCGCCGTCGTGCTCGACCGCGTGTTCGCCCGGCGGGCGGCGGAGCTCACCGCCGAGCGCGTGGACGTCGAGCCCGCGCCGGAGACGGTCGACGGCGAGATCGAGGAGCACGGCGACGACGTCGCCGGTCGCTGACGCGACCCAGGTCGGACGGGAG
>NZ_BACW01000687.1:0-908 GCF_000333315.1 Curtobacterium sp. B8 | reverse complement strand
TACCCGCCGGACACGCGGACGCCGGTGGCGGTGCCGGGCAGCAGGTCGACGAGGGAGCGCGCGAGGGCGCCCAGCGTCGTGGGCTCGGCGAGCGTGCCCACCCGGCCGATGCCGGTCGCCGGGTCGGCACCGGGCTGGATCGGCCGTTGGTCGACGAGGCCGAGCCGGTCAGCCAGCACGGCCGAGGTACCGGTCGTCACGACGTCGGCGTTCGTGTGCGCTGCGAGCAGTCCGGCGCCGCCGCGGACGAGGGTGGCGATGACGCTCCCCTTGTACGTCGACTCGGCGACCGTCGTGACGCCGCGGAGGAGCAGCGGGTGGTGCGTCAGGAGCAGGTCCGCCCCGAGCCGGACCGTCTCGGAGGCCGTGGCGGGCACCGCGTCGACGGCGAGGTGCACGTGGTGCACGTCGGCGTCGGGGTCGCCGGCCACGAGTCCGACCGCGTCCCACGACTCGGATCCCGCGGACGGCCAGAGCTGCTCGACGACGTCCAGGATCTCGCGGAGCTTCGGCATCCCGTCAGTCTACCGAGCCGACCCCGCGCCCGGAGCGGGCCGACCGGACCGGGCGATCCGGGCCTCCCGGCGGTCCGTCAGGCGCGGCCGAGCGCCCGCAGGATGCGCGCGACGAGTCGCTGCCACCATCCGGGCGCGGGGGCGTCCGTGGTGTCGACCGACTCGGCCGGGGAGTCCGCGGGACGCGCGGACTCGGGGAGCACGACGGGGGTGCTCGCGGTGGTCCCGGTGTGCGCGGTCAGCGCGGCCGCGAAGGCGGCCCGGTCGATGACCGTGGGTCCGGTGGCGGGCTGGACGAGCGGGGTCGGTCGCGCGTTCGCGGACACCGGCGTGACGGCCAGGAGGCCCGGTGCGGGTCGCGCGGGCTCGTCGCGGTCGGCGACGGGTCCGGAG
>NZ_BACW01000688.1:0-934 GCF_000333315.1 Curtobacterium sp. B8 | reverse complement strand
AACGGCGTCGTCGCGCCCATGCAGGGCGAGATGGCGGCGGCGCAGGACGGCACCACGCTGGCGGACATCACCCGGCACGGCATCGGGCAGTTCACCCGCGTCTACGGCACCCGGCCGGTCGAACCCGACGAACGTGCCGCGTGGCTCTGGGCCGAACAGCGCCGCCTCAAGCGCGAGACCCGCCTCGGGATCCCCGCGCTGGTGCACGAGGAGTGCCTCACCGGGCTCGCCGCGTGGAAGGCGGCCACCTTCCCGACCCCGCTCGCGTGGGGCGCCGCCTTCGACCCGGACCTCGTCGAGCAGGTCGGTGCCGCCATCGGCGACTCGATGCGCCAACTCGGCGTGCACCAGGGCCTCGCGCCCGTGCTCGACGTCATCCGCGACCCGCGCTGGGGGCGGGTCGACGAGTGCATCGGCGAGGACCCGTACCTCGTCGGGACGGTCGGGACCGCATACGTGCGCGGGCTGCAGTCGGCCGGGGTCGACGCGACCCTGAAGCACTTCCTCGGGTACTCCGCGTCGCAGGCAGGGCGGAACCACGCGCCCGTGCACGCCGGCCCCCGCGAGGTCGCCGACGTCTTCCTGCCGCCGTTCGAGATGGCGCTGCGCGACGGCGGCGCTCGGTCGGTGATGAACTCCTACGCCGAGGTGGACGGGGTCCCCGTCGCCGCGGACCCGGAGCTCCTGACCGGTCTGCTGCGCGACCGGCTCGGCTTCGACGGCACGGTCGTCGCGGACTACTTCTCGGTCGCCTTCCTCGAGGTCATGCACGGCGTCGCGGCCGACCGGGGCGAGGCCGCGGCACTCGCGCTCGCCGCGGGCATCGACGTCGAGCTGCCGACCGGCGACGCCTACCTGGCACCGCTCGTCGAGCGCGTCCGGTCGGGTGCCGTCGACGAGGCCCTCGTCGACCGTGCGGTGCTCCGGGGTCCGC
>NZ_BACW01000689.1:0-8371 GCF_000333315.1 Curtobacterium sp. B8 | reverse complement strand
CGAGGGCGGTCTTGTCGAAGACGCCCGCCTCTTCCATCTCGCCGATGAGGTCGTTGCCCTCACGGGTGCGCTCACCGACACCGGCGAACACCGAGACACCACCGTGGTCCTGCGCGACGCGCTGGATCATCTCCTGGATGAGGACGGTCTTGCCGACGCCCGCCCCACCGAAGAGACCGATCTTGCCACCCTGCACGTACGGGGTGAGGAGGTCGATCGACTTGATGCCCGTCTCGAACATCGTGGTCTTGGACTCGAGCTGGTCGAAGGCCGGGGCCTTGCGGTGGATCGGCCAGCGCTCGGTGACCTCGATGGCCTCGTCGGTGTTGAGCACGTTGCCCAGCACGTCGAAGACCTTGCCCTTGGTGACGTCGCCGACGGGGACCGAGATCGGAGCGCCCGAGTCACGGACCTCCTGGCCACGGACCAGACCGTCGGTCGGCTTCAGCGAGATGGCGCGGACGAGGTCGTCGCCGAGGTGCTGCGCGACCTCGAGGCCGATCTCCTGCGAGGAGTCACCGATGGTGATCGTCGTGTGCAGGAGGTTGTAGATTTCGGGGATGGCGTCGTGGGGGAACTCGATGTCGACGACGGGACCCGTGACACGGGCGATCCGGCCGACACCGGGCGCCGACGACGTCTCGACCGCGGTGGTGGCGGTGTCGGTCATGGCTGGTGCCTTCCTGAGGGTGGGTAACTGTCCGCGAACGACGCGGACTACTTCTTCTTCGACGAGAGGGCGTCGGCGCCGCCGACGATCTCGGAGATCTGCTGCGTGATCTCGGCCTGACGCGCGTTGTTCGCGAGGCGGGTGAAGTCACGGATGAGGGAGTCCGCGTTGTCACTCGCCGACTTCATGGCCTTCTGGCGGGCGGCGTGCTCGGAAGCGGCCGACTGCAGCATGGCGTTGAAGATGCGGCTCTCGATGTAGACCGGGAGCAGGGCGTCGAGCACGGCGTCCGCGTCGGGCTCGAACTCGTACAGCGGGAGCGGCTCGTCGTTCGACGGCGCCTCGACCCCCTCGACGACCTCGAGCGGGAGCAGCCGGACGACCTGCGGCTCCTGCGTCGCGATGCTCA
Source organism: Curtobacterium sp. B8 (assembly GCF_000333315.1). Classification (NCBI taxonomy): domain Bacteria; kingdom Bacillati; phylum Actinomycetota; class Actinomycetes; order Micrococcales; family Microbacteriaceae; genus Curtobacterium; species Curtobacterium sp. B8. The sequence goes on along the minus strand of NZ_BACW01000689.1, from coordinate 7,292 downwards.
CGAAGCGGTTGAACACGATGTGGATCTCGTCCACCCCGCCTTCGGCCGTGTCCTGGAGGAACTTGCCGACGACGGCGTCGCCGATCTCCTTGGCGGTCGAGAACTCGGGCTGGTCGGTGCCGCCGACCCACTGCTGCTCGGACGGGCGCTCACGGAAACCGAAGTACCCCACGGCCTTGCGGCCGACCAGGTAGAACACGACCTCCTTGCCCTCGCTGCGGAGGAGGGACGCGAGTTCCTCACCCTGCTTGAGGACGTTCGTGCTGAACGCACCGTTCAGACCGCGGTCCGAGGTGAACAGCACCACCGCGGCTCGCGTCGACGACTCGGGCTCCGTGGTCAGCACGTGGTCGACGTTCGAGAACGTCGCCACGGCCGACACGGCCCGCGTCACGGCCCGCGAGTACGGACCGGACGCGGCCATGCGGGCCTGTGCCTTCTGGATCCGCGACGCCGAGATCAGTTCCATCGCGCGCGTGACCTTCTTCGTGGTCTTCGCGGACTTGATCCTCTGTCGGTAGACCCGGACCTGCGCTGCCATCTAGCGACGACCCTTGACGATCTGCTCCTGGTCGACGTCCTCGGAGGACGCGGACTCGAACTGCTCCGAGCCGAGCGTCTTGCCGTCGCTCGTCTGGAAGCCCTTCGTGAAGGCGTCGATCTCGCGGTCCATCGCGGCGACGGTCTCGTCGCTGAGCTGGTTGGTCTCGCGCAGGGTGGTGAGGATGTCCGAGTTGCGGCGGAGGTGCTCGAGCAGCTCCGACTCGAAGCGGAGGACGTCCGACACCGGGACCTCGTCGAGCTTGCCGTTGGTGCCGGCCCAGATCGAGACGACCTGCTCCTCGACCGGGTACGGCGAGTACTGCGGCTGCTTGAGGAGCTCGGTCAGACGCGCACCGCGGTCGAGCTGACGCCGCGACGCCTGGTCGAGGTCGGACGCGAACATCGCGAACGCCTCGAGCGAGCGGTACTGCGCGAGCTCGAGCTTGAGCGTGCCGGAGACCTTCTTGATCGACTTGACCTGCGCGTCACCGCCGACACGCGACACCGAGATGCCCACGTCGACCGCCGGACGCTGGTTCGCGTTGAAGAGGTCGGACTGCAGGAAGATCTGGCCGTCGGTGATCGAGATCACGTTGGTCGGGATGTACGCCGACACGTCGTTCGCCTTGGTCTCGATGATCGGGAGACCCGTCATCGAACCGGCGCCGAGGTCGTCGGACAGCTTCGCGCAACGCTCCAGCAGGCGGGAGTGCAGGTAGAAGACGTCGCCCGGGTAGGCCTCGCGGCCCGGCGGACGGCGGAGGAGGAGGGACACGGCACGGTAGGCCTCGGCCTGCTTCGACAGGTCGTCGAAGATGATCAGGACGTGCTTGCCGCCGTACATCCAGTGCTGGCCGATGGCCGAACCGGTGTAGGGGGCGAGGTACTTGAAGCCGGCCGGGTCGGAGGCGGGTGCCGCGACGATGGTGGTGTACTCCATCGCACCGGCGTCCTCGAGCGCGCCCTTGACGGAGGCGATCGTGGAGCCCTTCTGACCGATGGCGACGTAGATGCAGCGGACCTGCTTGTCGACGTCGCCCGAGTCCCAGTTGGCCTTCTGGTTGATGATCGTGTCGATCGCGATCGCCGTCTTGCCGGTCTGGCGGTCGCCGATGATCAGCTGGCGCTGACCGCGGCCGACGGGGATCATCGCGTCGATGGCCTTGATGCCGGTCTGGAGCGGCTCGTGCACCGACTTGCGGGACATGACGCCGGGTGCCTGGAGCTCGAGGGCACGACGGCCCTCGGCCGGGATCTCGCCGAGACCGTCGATCGGGTTGCCGAGCGGGTCGACGACGCGTCCGAGGAAGCCGTCGCCGACCGGGGCCGAGAGGACCTCGCCGGTGCGGGTGACTTCCTGGCCCTCTTCGATGCCGTCGAACTCGCCGAGCACGATGGCGCCGATCTCGTCCTCGTCGAGGTTCTGCGCGAGGCCGAGCGTGCCGTCCGCGAAGCGGATGAGCTCGTTGGCCATGACGCCGGGGAGGCCCTCGACGTGCGCGATGCCGTCTCCGGCGTCGGTGACGTGCCCGACCTCGGCCGTGGAGGCCTTCGTCGGCTCGTAGTTCGAGACGAAGTCCTTCAGGGCATCACGGATCTCATCGGGGCTGATGGTGATGTCTGCCATGGGATTTTCCTTGTTGGTTTCCGGGGCCCTTCGGCTCCGAGAGGGTGATGCTGCCGTCACGACGACAGTTCCCGTTGTGGACTCTGGGTGGGTCGGCTTCGACGGTACGCTCAGCCGGCCAGCTGGAGCCGGAGCTCCGCCAGGCGCGTGGACACGGTGCCGTCGATGACGTCGCCGCCGATCTGCACCCGGACCCCGCCGACGACCGAGGGGTCGACGACCTGGTTGATGCTGATGTCCTTGCCGTACCGCTCGCCGAGACCGCGGGCCACGCGGGCGGACTGTCCGGCGTCGAGCGGCGTCGCGGTGATGACCGTCGCGACGAGCTTGTCCGCCTGGTCGGCCACGATGCGGCTCGCGTCGCGGACCAGCTCGCCGATCCGACGGCCACGCGGCTGCTGCACGAGCGCCGAGAGGATCGTCACGGTCTGCTGCGACGCCTTGGAGCCGAGCAGCCGCTCGACGAGCGCGCCCTTCTCCGCCGGGCTGCCGAGCTTGGTGCCGAGCGCCAACTCGAGGTCGGCGTCCGAACGGACGGCGGTCTCGAAGGCGAACAGCTCCGACTCGATGGAGGACTCCGACCCCGCAGTGGCGGCGACGGCGCGGATGCCCGCGTCCTCGATGCCCGCGAGGAGGTCCTGCTGCGAGGACCAGCGCGAGCCGGCCACCGCGGTCAGGACCGCACGCGTCGCGTCCGACTGACCGGCGAAGACGCGGTCGAGGACGACCTTCTTGCCGGCCGGGTCGGCCGTCGGGTCGGACAGCAGACCGAGCAGCTGCGGCGCACCGGCGATCGCACGCCCGGAGGCGAGGATCTCGGCACCCGTGGCCAGGTCGGCGCTGCTGCCGAGGTCGGCGAGCACCGCCCTCGTGGACGCGAGTGCTTCCCTGGTGGCGCTGCGCATGCTCAGCGCTCCCCGGCCTTGGACGCCTCGAGGTCCGCGAGGAAGCGGTCCACGACGGCGTTCGACTTCGCGTCGTCCTTGAGGGACTCCCCGATCACACCGGACGCGAGGTCCAGTGCGAGCGAGCCGACCTCGGTGCGGAGCGACTGGAGCGCGCTCTGGCGCTCGGCCTCGATCTGCGCCTGGGCGTTCGCGGTGATGCGGGCGGCATCGGCGGCAGCCTGCTCGCGGACCTCGTTGCCGATGGCGGTTGCGTCTGCACGGGCCTGCTCACGGATGCGCGACGCCTCGGCACGCGCTTCCGCCAGCTGCTTGTTGTACTCGTCGAGCGCAGCGGCGGCCTGCTCCTGAGCGGCCTCCGCCTTCTTGATGCCACCTTCGATGGCCTCGGTGCGCTCGTCGAGCATCTTCGTGATCCGCGGGATGATGACCCAGTAGAAGACCGCGAGGATGATGACGAACGCAACGGCCGACCACACGATGTCGTACACCGGCGGGACGAGGGGACTGTGCGTCTCCTCCGCCGCGATGATCAGTGCGTTCTGCATCGAGGGGCCTTAGTTGGTGCCGGTGAAGATGAAGTACGTCGCGATGCCGATGAAGGCAAGGGCCTCGGTGAAGGCGATACCGATGTACATGAGGGTCGTCAGACGGCCCTGGAGCTCCGGCTGGCGAGCGACGGACTCGATCGTCTTGCCGACGACGATGCCCACGCCGATGGCCGGGCCGATCGCTGCGAGGCCGTAGCCAACCGTCGCGATGTTGCCGTTGATTGCCGCGAGAACGGTCGTTGCGTCCACGTGTTTTCCTTTCAGGTGCGACCCGGCGGATGCCGTGCCGTATGGGGGTCAGTGCAGGTCAGTGCTCGTCAGCCAGCGCGAGCTGGATGTACACAGCGGTCAGCAGCATGAAGACGTACGCCTGCAGCAGCGCGACCAGGATCTCGAAGAAGCTGAACGCGATGCCGAACGCGAGCGTCCCGACACCGAAGAGCTTGAAGGCGCCCTCGGTGTCGAACAGGAAGAACTGCGTCGCCGCGAAGAACAGGACGAGCAGCAGGTGCCCGACGACCATGTTCATGAGCAGTCGCAGCGTCAGCGTCACCGGACGGAGCACGAAGGTCGAGACGAGCTCGATCGGCGTCACGATGATGTAGAGCGGCCACGGGACCCCGGGCGGGAAGAGCGCATTGCGCAGGAACGCGCCGGGGTGCTTCTTGAGGCCCGCGTAGATGAACGCCACGTAGGCGACGACCGCGAGGATCAGCGGGTACGCGATGCGGCTGGTGCCCTGCAGGTTGAACCCGGGGATCAGACCCGTCAGGTTCAGGAACAGCACCGAGAAGAAGATGGTGGCGAGGATCGGCAGGAACCGCTTGCCGTCCTTCTCGCCGAGGTTGTCGAACGTGTTGCGACGGACGACGTCGAACGCGTACTCGATGAGCGCCTGACCGCGACCGGGCACGAGCTTCATCGAGCGGGTCCCGACGATGCCGATGACCAGCAGGACGGCGACGGCGATGAAGCGGATGATGACGAGGCGGTCGATCTCGAACGGCGTGCCCGCGAAGAGGAGCGCGTCAGGGAAGAACTCGTTGATCGACGGACCGTGGAACTCGGCGGCCTGGCTGCTCCCCGCCGCGACGGGGTTGACCGCAGCGGTGAGGGACAGGGGAAGAGCGTGGGATAGCAGCGCTGTCTCCTGTGTCGGCGCGCGCACACACGGCACGCGATGGTGGACTTTGTGGAGGCTCGTCCGCTCCGAGCGCAGGCTCCGGACGCGGACTTCGAGAAGCCTATCAGGTGCGGGAGGCTTCCCGGGCTCTCAGTTGCGGGTGTCGCTCTTCCCAGGAGCCGAGGAGGAACCGGGGAGCGGCACGTCGATCGGGACCCGCGCGGTGGCGACCGCCACGACGTCGATGACGAGCGAGCCGACCACGCCGACGATGATCACGATCGCGAGGGTCGGGAAGTCGACCCAGTCCCGGCCGCGGAGCAGGAAGAGCGCGACGAGGAACAGCACGAACTTCAGCAGCCACGTCCCCATGACGATGCCGAAGAACGCGCCGGAGATCATCTGGCCCTTCGAGGCACGGAGCGCGACCAGGACGGACAGCGCGGTCAGCCCGAGGAACACGACGCTCAGCACCGCGCCGAGCAGGCCCCCGACGAGCCCGGGCGTGCCGGAGACGAGGAGCCCAACGACTCCCCCGACGACGGCGAGGCCGAGCGCGAGCAGGCCCGCCCAGACGAGGATGCGGCGGAACACCGGCCGGACGTGGTCGAGCGCGTTCGGTGCGGTCACGTGATGTCTCCAGGGATCGTGCGGTCGTTGGCGGCCCGGTCGAGCGGGTCGAGGCTGGCGTCCACCACGGCGGCGGAGCGGTTGGCGGTCTGGGCGGCGATCTCGGTGCGCTTCCGGCCGAGCGGGGCGAACGTGGCGACGGCGCACACGGTGAACCCGACGGCCACGAACGCGACCACCCAGTACCAGTCGACGAACAGGAACAGGAGGCAACCGAACGCGACCGTGGCCGTCCACGCGTAGAAGATGAGCACGGCGTGGAAGTGCGAGTGCCCCATGTCGAGGAGCCGGTGGTGCAGGTGCTTCCGGTCCGCCGAGAACGGCGACTTGCCGGCGCTGAGCCGTCGGGTGACCGCGAGGCCGAAGTCGAGGATCGGCACGATGAGGATCGCGAACGGCAACAGGATCGGGATGAACGCCGGCAGCAGCGCCTGACGGGTCTGCACGGCAGCGGGGTCGATGTTGCCCGTCACGCTCACCGCGCTGGTGGCCATCAGGAAGCCCACGAGCAGCGCGCCGGCATCCCCCATGAACAGCTTCGCGGGGTGCCAGTTGAGGATGAGGAACCCGAAGCACGCCCCGACGAGGACGGCCGTCAACAGCGACGGCAGGTTGAAGAAGAACTCCGTCTGCACGACCACGCGGTTGATGAAGAACGTGTAGAGGAAGAACACCCCGCCGGCGATGATCGCGACCCCGGCCACGAGCCCGTCCAGGCCGTCGATGAAGTTCACGGCGTTCATCACCAGCACGACCGCCAGCACCGTGAAGATGAGGCTCATGTACGAGGAACCGACGCCGAGCGTGTTGCCGATCGGCAGCGAGACGATCGCGACCCCCTGCCACGCCAGGATGCCGGCGGCGATGATCTGCCCGGCGAGCTTCGTCATCCAGTCCAGGTCCCAGATGTCGTCCGCGACGCCGAGCACGACGATGATCGTCGCGCCGCCGAGCACCGCGAGCACGCGCCCGGGTTCGGAGAACACCAGCCGGAAGTAGTCCGTCCCCGCGATCGACGGGAACAGGAACCACGCCGCGAGCATCGCGACGATGACGCCGAGGTACATCGCGATGCCCCCGAGGCGCGGTGTCGGCGTGCGGTGCACGTCGCGCTCGCGGACCTTCGGGTACCAGCCGTACCGGACCCCGAGCTTCCAGACCAGCCAGCTGATGCAGAAGCTCACGACCGCGGCGATGGCTCCCGCGAGCAGGTAGTACTTCACGCGACCAGGTCGGCCCCGACGACCCGCGCGATCTCGTCGTCCGGGATCACGCCGTGCCGCACGATCGTCAGCTTGCCCCCGGTCGAGAGCCCGGTCGCGTCGACGATCGTCGACCCGGTGGACGCCGCGAACCCGTCGTGCACCTCGATCGGCCCGCCGTCGAGGTACACCGAGACGCTGTCGCCGAGCATGCGCTCGGCCGCGTCGACGTCCATCGCCGCGGGGTCGCCCGTGCTGTTCGCCGATGAGACCGCGAGCGGACCGACCTCCTGCAGGAGCTCGAGCGCGATCCGGGAGTCCGGCATGCGGAGCGCGACGGTGCCGCGGGTCTCGCCGAGGTCCCAGTCGAGCGACGGCTGCGCGCGGAGGATCACGGTGAGACCGCCCGGCCAGAACTCGTCGACGAGGTCGCGCACCTGCTGCGGGACCTCGCTCGCGAGCGCGTCGAGCGTCGGCGGCCCGGGGATGAGCACGGGCGGCGGCGACTGCCGGGTGCGGCCCTTCGCGTCGAGCAGCCGCTGCACCGCGGACGCGCTGAACGCGTCGGCGGCGAGACCGTAGACGGTGTCGGTGGGCACGACGACGAGCTCCCCGCGTCCGAGTGCGGCACGTGCGAGCCGCATCCCGGTGAGGAGGCCGTCGGGGTCGGTGCAGTCGTATCGGGAGGCCATGACTCGCACGATGATAGTG
>NZ_BACW01000690.1:0-1599 GCF_000333315.1 Curtobacterium sp. B8 | reverse complement strand
AGAGCAGCCCCTCGGCGGAGGCGACCGCCGCGCCTGTCCGGCCGAGCAACGCGACCAGGCGCCCCTTCGCGGTCTTGTTCCAGTGGTTGAGCGCCTTGCGGCGGCCGGAGCCGTCGACGCTCACCACCCGGGGCGCGAGCGCACCCGGCACCGGACCGAGCTGCCGGTAGCCCTCCGACCGGAGGTCCAGCACCACTCCGTCGGAGCGCGCGGCCAGCACCGGCGTCGAGACGGCCGGCCAGTGCGCGGCCAGCCGGAGGGTCCCGAGGCGGGAGTCGTGCGAGAGCCGGTACGCCGGGATCGCGTCCCCGGCACCGATCGGCCCGAACATCGCGGACTGCACCACGACGTGGTCGAACCACCACCGTCGGGTGGCGTCGTCGGCGCTCGGCGCACCGAGCGGATCGTAGAGCACGCCCGTGTAGCGGTCGATCGCCGGCATCGTCGGCGAGGTCTCGAGCTCGAGGTTCCGGAAGCGCTCGGCGATCGACTTCGGACCGAGCTTCAGCGCCGTCCGCGCAGAGGACTCCTCGGAACTGACGGAGCGGGCCGCGGTGATCACCGCGGCCCGCTCGTCGGACAGTTCCGGGAACGACAGCGCACGCAGGTCGAGCGTGCGGTCGGTGTCCCCGCCCTCCCGCTTCGTCTCCGAAGGCGGGAGGAGGACGGTCAGTCCGGTCAGGACGCCAGCGCGGCCTGCCGCGCCACGATCGTGACCGTGTCGTGCTCGACCGACAGGAAGCCGTCGGCTGCGTCCGCCGTCACCGTCGAGCCGTCGGCCCGGGTGATGCGGACCTGACCCTCGGCGAGGGTGGCGAGCAGCGGCTCGTGCCCCGCGAGGACACCGATCTGGCCCTCCGTCGTGCGTGCCACGACCATGGTGGCGTCGCCCGACCAGACCTCGCGGTCGGCCGAGACGACGCTCACGGTGAGTGCCGCCATGTCAGCGGTTCTCCTTCTGGATCTGCGCCCACTTCTCTTCGACGTCGTTGATGCCACCGACGTTGAAGAACGCCTGCGTCGCAACGTGGTCGAACTCGCCGTCGGCGATCGCGCGGAACGACTCGATGGTGTCCTTCAGCGGGACGGTCGAACCCTCGACGCCCGTGAACTTCTTCGCCATGTACGTGTTCTGCGAGAGGAACTGCTGGATACGACGAGCGCGCTCGACGGTGATCTTGTCCTCTTCGGAGAGCTCGTCCACACCGAGGATCGCGATGATCTCCTGGAGTTCCTTGTTCTTCTGGAGGATCTGCTTGACACGCGTCGCGGTCTCGTAGTGGTCGGCGCCCAGGTACCGGGGGTCCATGATCCGCGACGTGGAGGTCAGCGGGTCGATGGCCGGGTACAGACCCTGCGACGCGATCTCACGGGAGAGCTCGGTCGTGGCGTCGAGGTGCGCGAACGTGGTCGCCGGCGCCGGGTCGGTGTAGTCGTCGGCCGGCACGTAGATCGCCTGCAGCGAGGTGATCGAGTGACCACGCGTCGAGGTGATGCGCTCCTGGAGCACACCCATCTCGTCGGCGAGGTTCGGCTGGTAACCCACCGCGGACGGCATGCGGCCGAGCAGCGTGGAGACCTCGGAACCGGCCTGCGTGA
>NZ_BACW01000691.1:0-1110 GCF_000333315.1 Curtobacterium sp. B8 | reverse complement strand
CCGGCAGCTCACGCACGTCGGTGGTGCCACGGGCCGCATCCAGGGTGCCGAGTACTCGCTCGTCGACTACAACCGTGCCGGCGTCCCGCTCGTCGAGATCGTCACGAAGCCGATCTTCGGCGCCGAGCACCGCGCCCCCGAGCTCGGTGCGGCGTACGTGCAGGTCATCCGCGACCTCGTCCGGGCGCTCGGCGTCTCCGAGGCCCGCATGGAGCGCGGCAACCTCCGCTGCGACGCGAACATCTCCCTCCGCCCCCGGGGCCAGGAGAAGCTCGGCACCCGCACCGAGACCAAGAACGTCAACTCGTTCCGGTCGGTCGAGCGTGCGATCCGCTACGAGATCCAGCGGCAGGCGGCGATCCTCGCGGCCGGCGGCACGATCACGCAGGAGACCCGCCACTGGCACGAGGACACCGGGCGCACGTCGGCCGGCCGTCCGAAGTCGGACGCGGACGACTACCGCTACTTCCCGGAGCCCGACCTGCTCCCCGTGGTGCCCGACCCGGCCCTCGTCGAGGAACTCCGCGCCGCGCTGCCGGAGGCCCCGGTCGCCCGTCGTCGTCGTCTCAAGGGCGAGTGGGGCTTCGCCGACCTCGAGTTCCAGGACGTCGTCAACGGCGGGCTGCTCGACGAGGTCGAGGGCACGGTCGCCGCCGGCGCGGCTCCGCAGGCAGCGCGCAAGTGGTGGACGGGCGAGATCACCCGCGTCGCCAACGCGCAGGATGCCGCCGCCGGCGACCTCGTGTCGCCGCAGCACGTGGCCGAGCTCATCGCGCTCGTCGAGTCGGGCGACCTCACGGACCGACTGGCCCGCCAGGTGCTCGAGGGCGTCATCGCCGGCGAGGGCTCGCCATCGCAGGTCGTCGAGTCCCGCGGACTCAAGGTCGTCTCGGACGACTCGGCGCTCACCGCCGCGGTCGACGAGGCCCTCGCCGCCCAGCCCGACGTCCTCGCGAAGATCCAGGACGGCAAGGTCCAGGCCGCCGGCGCCATCATCGGTGCCGTCATGAAGGCCATGCAGGGCCAGGCCGACGCGGCCCGCGTCCGCGAGCTCGTGCTCGAGCGCGCGCAGCAGGGCTGACGCACCGGCAGGACCACCCGACGGGAGGC
>NZ_BACW01000692.1:0-1414 GCF_000333315.1 Curtobacterium sp. B8 | reverse complement strand
CGTGCCCCAGGCTCCGTCGACCGTGACCGTCACGAGCGGGCCCGAGGTGCTCGGCTGGCTGAGTTCGGCGACGCCGCACGCCTGCTCGCCAAGGACGTGCTCTCGTCCGGGTTCGAGCCCGAGGTCGTCGTCGCCGTCGCCCGCGGCGGCCTCATCATCGCCGGTGCCGTGGCCTACGCGCTCGGCACCAAGGAGTGCGGCTCGATCAACGTCGAGTTCTACACCGACGTCGAGCAGCGCCTCGAGGAGCCGGTGATCCTGGCCCCCGCGCTCGACGCCCCGAGCCTCGCCGGCAAGAAGGTCCTCGTCGTGGACGACGTCTCCGACTCCGGCCGCACCCTGCGTCTCGTCGTCGACATCATCGCGAACGCCGGAGCCGACGTCCGCAGCGCGTGCCTGTACTCCAAGCCCGGCACCGTCCTCGAACCCGACCACGTCTGGCGCCGGGTCGACGGGTGGATCACCTTCCCGTGGAGCGCCCTCGCCCCGGTGACGGCCGAGTCGTGAGCATCCACCTCGTCGGCGGGGGACTCCTCGCCGCGGCGGACGTCGCTGCGCCGTTCACCGCCGAGGCCACCGCGCGTGCCGCCGCCGTCGGCCGCACGACCCCTCGGATCGCCGTGCTCTCGGTCGCCCGGGCCGACGGGTCCTCGCCGTCGAGCACCGCGGACATCGCCGAGACCCTCGGCGGCGCACGCCTGGCCGAGACCGTCGTGACCGAGGTCGCAGCCGGCGCGGCGTTCGACACCACCGTGCTGAGCGACGTCGACGCCCTCGTCGTCGCAGGCGGTGTGACGCCCGACTACCTCGCCGCGATCGCACCGATCGTGGACCAGGTCCGGCTGCTCGTGAGCGACGGCCTGCCCTACCTCGGCTACTCGGCCGGTGCCGTCATCGCCGCGGACCGCGCACTCGTCGGCGGGTGGCGCATCGGCGGCGTCGAGATCTGCCCGGAGGAGGCCTCCGAGGGGCTCGACGAGGTCGAGCTGCGTGAGGGCCTCGGGCTCATCGACCTCACGGTCGACGTACACGCTGCTCAGGCCGGCACCCTCGCCCGCCTCATCGCGAGCGCGGAGGCCGAGTTCGTCGCGGCCGGGCTGGCGATCGACGAGGACACCACGCTCGTCGTCGGCGAGGGCGCGCTCGAGGTCCGCGGGATCGGCAGCGTCTGGCGGGTGATCGCGGGCGAGGAGTCCGTGTCCGTCGCCACCATGGGCGCCTAGTCGTCGTGGAACCGAAGCCCCTCGCGGAGCTCGTCGACCCCGGGTGGGCCACCGCCCTGGCGCCCGTCGAGGACGACGTGCACCGGATGGGTGCCTGGCTGCGCGCCGAGGTCGCCGACGGTCGGCCGTACCTGCCCGCGGGCGCCGACGTGCTGCGGGCCTTCCGCGATCCGTCGACGAGGTCCGGGGCT
>NZ_BACW01000693.1:0-1264 GCF_000333315.1 Curtobacterium sp. B8 | reverse complement strand
GATCCGGACGGCACGGTGGGTCCGACACCGCGACCGTCCGGGTCACCGTGCGGCAGCCGTCCGAGAACGACGCTCCGCGGCAGGTCCGCGACACCAGCGCGAACGTCGTGCAGAACGGGCACGTCGTGACCAACGTGCTCGGCGACTGGGTCGACCCGGACGGCGACCCGGTGTACCTGAAGTCCGCGACGGCGTCCGACGGCGACACCGTGTCGACGACGCCCGACGGGCTCCTCGACTACCGCAACAAGAGCGGCCGGACCGGCGACCGCTCCGTGCAGCTGGTCGTGAGCGACGGCCAGGCCGACGGTCGCGGCTCCCTGACCGTCGCGGTCGCGAAGGCCGGCAGCGTCCCGCTCTACGCCGACGCGTTCCCGGTGGCGGGCTACGCCGGCAAGGCGTTCACCGTCGACCCGCTCGACCACGTCCGCGGCGGCAACGGGACGGTCACCCTGACGAGCGTGTCGTCGTCCAAGGGCCTCACGGTCACGCCGAGCTACGACTCCGGCACGTTCCGTGTCGTCGGCGCCGGAGCCGGCGACCACCAGCTCGAGTACACCGTGACGGACGGCTCGAAGACGACCAGCGGTGTGGTCCGGGTCACCATCCAGGCGCCGCCGGACGCCTCGACGCCGCCGATCACCACGCCGAAGACGGTCTTCGTCAACACGTTGTCGACGAAGGACACCGACGTCACGGCGACCGACATCGACCCCGCGGGCGGCGTGCTCCTCGTCACCGCGATCGACCAGCCGGACCGGGCGTCCGGCGTGCAGGCGAGCGTGCTCGACCAGCACACGGTCCGGATCACGCTGACGGCGCCGCTCGACGGTCCGGTCACGTTCGGCTACACGGAGACGAACGGACTCGCGTCGGCGACCGGCTCGATCACCGTCGTCGAGATCCCGAAGCCCGACCGCATCCAGCCGCCGGTGGCCCAGCCCGACACCGCCACCGTGCGGGTCGGGGACGTCGCGAACATCCCCGTGCTGGACAACGACACCCAGCCCGAGGGCGAACCCCTCACCCTGCAGCCGGACCTCGTCCAGAACGTTCCGGGCGACGGCGGCCTGCTCTTCGTCTCGGGCGACCACCTCCGGTACCTCGCACCGAAGACCCCCGGCAACTACACCGCGGTCTACCGCGTCGCCGGGCCCGACGGACAGTACGCCGACGCCACCGTGTCGATCTCGGTCCGCGACAAGGACACGGCGACGAACAACCCGCCCGTCCCGCAGACCGTCACGGCCAGGGTCGTCGCGGG
>NZ_BACW01000694.1:0-1761 GCF_000333315.1 Curtobacterium sp. B8 | reverse complement strand
AGGGCGTGTCGGACCGGTGGTCGACGACGTCCTGCAACTCCGGCCGCTTCGGGTGCACGCCGTCGCCGGACGACGTGTGCCGGATGCGCCGGACGACCCACGGCACGAGGTACTCCCGCGCCCAGCCGAGGTCCTCGACGCGGGCCTCCCGCCAGGGGCGCGCCTCGAGCGGCTCGGGGTTGAACGGCGCGAGCCCGTGGTCGACCCCGAGCGCGTCGAGGACCGCGGCCGCGACGGTGGCGTGGCCGGTGGGCGAGTGGTGCAGCCGGTCCGGTGCCCACATCCGCGGGTCGCGGAGCACCCGGAGCGCCCACATGTCCGCGACGAGGGCACCGTGCTTCAGCGCGATCGCGTGCAGGTTCTCGTTGTAGATGGCCGTCTTGCCCCGCACCATCCCGAGCACCGGCGTCATGCCGACGTCGGGACCGGTGAACATCACGACCGTGGCGCCGTCGCTGCGCAGCCGGGCGATCATCGCGTCGACCTTCTCGGCGAGGTCGTCCGGGTCGGTCCCGGGGCGGATGATGTCGTTGCCGCCCGCCGACACCGTGACGAGGTCCGGCCGGAGCGCGAGGGCCGGCTCGACCTGCTCGTCGATGATCTGCTGCAGCAGACGCCCGCGGATCGCGAGGTTGGCGTACGCGAAGTCGCCGTCGCCCGCACCGGCGGCGGCCGCCTGGTGCGCGAGGACCTCGGCCACCCGGTCCGCCCAACCGCGGTTGCCCCCGGGCACCGTGGGGTCCGGGTCACCGATCCCCTCGGTGAACGAGTCACCGATCGCGACGTACCTGGACCAGGGATGACGTTCTGACACGCATCGGACCCTAGTCTCGTGCCATGAGCACGGCCAACCCGATCCCCGCCGACCTCCTCGAGCGCATCGCCGCGCGGGCGCCGGGCTACGACGCGGCGAACGCCTTCTGCGCGGAGGACCTCGACGAACTCCGCGCCGCCGGCTACCTGCGGATCGGGGTGCCCGCGGAGCAGGGTGGCCTCGACCTCGGACTCCGCGACACCGCGGCGGTCCAGCGCACCCTCGCGCGGTCCGCCCCTGCGACAGCGCTCGGGCTCGGGATGCACCAGGTGTGGGTGCAGGCGGCCCGCAGCGTGCGCGCGCGCGGCGGGGCGTTCCTCCAGGCCGTCACCGACCACGCGGCGGACGACCACCTGCTCGCGTTCGGGGTGAGCGAACCCGGCAACGACGCCGTGCTCTTCGACTCGCTGACGACGGCGGAGCCGGACGGCGACGGCGGCTACCGCTTCACGGGCACGAAGGTGTCGACCTCGCTCGCGTCCGCGTGGGACGTCCTCAGCGTGTTCGGGAAGGACACCTCGGGGCCGGAGCCGGTGCTCGTGCACGGGTTCGTGCTCCGGTCCGACGGCCACGTCGCCCACCGCGACGACTGGGACACCCTCGGCATGCGTGCGACGCAGAGCCGCACGACCGTCCTGGACGGCGTGCACGTCCCCGCCGACCGCATCGTGCGGGTGCTGCCGGTCGGGCCGAACCAGGACCCGCTCGTGTTCGGCGTGTTCGCCGCCTTCGAGCTGCTCGTGGCGTCCGTGTACGTCGGCGTCGCGGAGCGTGCCGTCGAACTCGCCGTCGACGCCGTCCGGGGACGGAGGTCGCTGGACGGCACGCCGCGGTCCGAGGACCCCGCGGTGCGTCGCGCCCTCGCGGACGCCCAGGGTGTGGTCGACGCGGTGGCGCTCCAGGTCGACGCCCTGGCCCGGGACGTCGACGAGCTCGTCGACCACGGG
>NZ_BACW01000695.1:0-3740 GCF_000333315.1 Curtobacterium sp. B8 | reverse complement strand
CGGAGCCGGGTTCGTCGATCCCGGGTTCGCGCGGTCCAGCGTCGCTGCGAGGTCGGACCGCGAGAACACCTGGCCGCACGTCAGGCACACGGCGCGGTCCATCGAGCCGTGGATCTCGACGACGCGACGGGAGCCGGAGCGGAGGTGCAGCCCGTCGACGTTCTGGGTGATCACCCCGGTGACGACCCCGGCGCGCTCGAGGTCCGCGAGCGCCCGGTGCCCGTCGTTCGGGACGGCCGCGGCGAAGGTCCGCCAACCGAGGTGGGAGCCGGCCCAGTACCGCTGGCGCTTGGCCGGGTCGGAGCGGAACTCCTGGAAGGTCATCGGCTTCCGGACGACACGGCCCTCGCCCCGGTAGTCGGGGATGCCCGAGTCGGTGCTGAGCCCTGCTCCGGAGAGCACGGCGAGGCGCTTGCCCGCGAGCAGCTCGACGGCGCGGTCGAGGTCGGCCGCGGTGCTGTGCTCGTCGCTCGTGGGCATCGTGTTCACGGTACCCTCAACAGCCGACCGTCCAGCGCACTTCCCACGAATCGGAGCCCCGTGCACCCCGTCCGCATCGACTCCCTCGACGACCCGCGCCTCGACGACTTCGCACGGCTGACCGACGTGGCGCTCCGCCGGGTCACCGAGCCCGAGGGCGGGTTGTACATCGCGGAGTCGAACACGGTCATCGAGCGGGCGGTCCGTGCCGGCCACGTGCCGCGGAGCGTGCTCGTGCAGGAGAAGTGGCTCGACGACGTCCTCCCGCTCGTGGCCGAGCACGACGGCCCGGTGTTCGTCGGTGCGGACGCCCTGCTGGAGGAGCTCACCGGCTTCCGGATGCACCGCGGGGCGATCGCCGCGATGCACCGCCCCGTGCTGCCGTCGGTGGCCGAGGTGGTCCGGGACGCGCGGCTCGTCGTCGTCCTCGAGGACATCGTCGACCACACCAACGTCGGGGCGGTCTTCCGGAGCGTCGCCGGCCTCGGTGCCGACGCGGTCCTCGTCAGCCCGCGGTGTGCCGATCCGCTCTACCGCCGGAGCGTCCGCGTGAGCATGGGGACCGTGCTGCAGGTGCCGTGGACGCGCATCGGGGAGTGGCCGGCGGCGGGCGAGGAGCTCCGGGCGCAGGGGTTCCACCTCGCGGCGATGGCGCTCACGGACCGGTCGGTGGACCTCGACGCGTTCGTCGCGGAGGTCCCGGAGCGGGTGGCGCTCGTGATGGGGACGGAGGGGCAGGGCCTCACGGACCGGGCGATCGCGGCGGCGGACACGACGGTGCGGATCCCGATGTCGCACGGCGTCGACTCCCTCAACGTGGCCGCGGCGAGCGCCGTCGGCCTCTGGGCCGTGGCGCACGCCCAGCGGGCGCGCTGACCGCACGCCGACGAAGAGCTCTCCCGACGGTTCGCGTCGGCCGGTCGCGGCGGCCGCCCGGCGCTGCGCTGCGCCCCGCTCGGTGCGAGGTTGTCGACACGGTGCGAGGGGAATGCCCTGCCACGGTGCGTGGAACCTCGCACCGTGCCGGACGCGCGGCCCGGCGGCGCCCCGCCGGACCGGGCGGACACCCGGGGAGCCGCCACGCGCCTCCAGTACGCTCCCTTGCTGTGCCACGAGTCGTCCGCCGCCCCCGCTCCGCCGTCCGGCACCCCGTGACGATCACCGTGGTCGCCGTGCTCCTGCTCACGGTGGGCTACCTCGTCGCGGCGGCCGTGGTGCCGTTCGCCCCGGCGAGCGCTGCGACCACCACCTACGCCGCACCGACGACCACCACCCCGGAGCTGTCGTTCCCGGGCTACGGTGCGACCGCCGTCGAGGCGACGGACTTCCCGGAGAGCCTGCGGACGAGCGGCGACCGCGAGGAACGGTCGATCGCGAGCATCTCGAAGGTCGTGACGGCGCTCGTGGTCCTCGACGAGAAGCCGATGCGACGCGGCGAGCGGGGTCCGACGATCACGTTCACGAAGCAGATGCAGGGGTTGTACGCGAAGTACCTCGCGCAGAACGGCGAGGTCGCGCCGATGCCCGCCGGGCTGCAGCTCTCCGAGTACCAGACGTTCCAGGTCATGCTGATGAAGTCGGCGAACAACTACGCCGGCGCGTTGGCGCTGTGGGCGTTCGGGTCGCTCGACGCGTACGAGCGGGCAGCGGACACGTGGCTCGACGAGCACGGTCTCGACCACACGCGGATCCACGAGCCGACCGGCCTCGACCCCGACAACACGGCGACGGCCACCGACCTCGTCGAGCTCGGCCAGCTGGCCCTCGCGAACCCCGTGGTGAAGGAGATCGTCGGGACGAAGCAGGTCACCGTGCCCGGCGTCGGCGAGATCGAGAACTCGAACAAGCTCCTCGGTCTCGACGGCGTCGAGGGCATCAAGACCGGCACGCTCGACGAGGCCGGCGCGTGCCTGCTCTTCGCCGCGACGTACGAGCGGGGCGGTCGGAAGGTGACCGTCGTCGGCGCGATGCTCGGGGGCGTCGACCACGATTCGCTCGACGAGGACGTCCAGCGGCTGCTGCGATCGGTCGCCGACGACTTCCAGGTCGTGACGCTGACGCACCAGGGGCAGACCTTCGGTACCTACAGCACGCCGTGGCAGGACGGGGCGGACGCGGTCGCGGCAGAGGCGTCCCAGGTGCTCGTGTGGGGCCGGACCACGGTGACGGCGAAGACCCGGCTCGACCGGGTGACGTTCGGGGACCGCGGCGAGCGCGTGGGGCGGGTGCGCTTCACGATCTCGGACCACCCGGCCGTGACGGTCCCGCTGGAGCTCGACCGCTCCATCGCGGACCCGGGTGTCTGGTGGCGCTGGACCAACCCGTTCCAGGGGACCTGACACGCACACCGTGCGGGCCGTAGGGTCGACCGTGTGACGACGACGTTCCCGCGCAGCTCCCCGCCCGCCCTCGGCATCGACGCACGCGGGGTCGCCGCGTTCCTCGACGCCCTCGAGTCCACGCCGGACGTCGAAGCGCACTCGTTCGTGCTGCTCCGCCACGGTCAGGTCGCCGCGGAGGGCACGTGGGACCCGTACCGCGCCGAGTCGGTGCACCTGCTGTACTCGCTCAGCAAGAGCTTCACCGCGGCCGGTGTCGGCATCGCCGTGCGCGAGGGCCTGGTCGACCTCGACGCCACCGTGCTGTCGTACTTCCCGGAGCTCGACGCCGAGGTGACCGACGAGCGCAGTCGTCGGATCCGCGTGCGGCACGTCCTCGCGATGGCGAGCGGCCACCGCGAGGAGACGCTCGAGCGCGCTCGGGCGATCGACCCGACGAACATCGTCCGGGGGTTCCTGCTGCTGCGGCCGGACGAGGAGCCGGGCTCGGTGTTCGCGTACAACCAGCCGTGCACGTACACGCTCGCCGAGATCGTCCGGCGGGTGTCCGGCGGGTCGCTCGTCGACTGGCTGCGGCCGCGGTTGCTCGACCCGCTCGGCATCGAGGACCTCGCCTGGAAGCGCGACGAGCAGGGCAACGAGCTCGGGTTCAGCGGGTGCTACGCCCCGGTCGAGGCCGTCGCGAAGCTCGGGCAGCTGTACCTGCAGCGGGGCGTGTGGGACGGGCAGCGCATCCTCGACGAGGACTGGGTCGACGCCGCGACCCGCGCACAGGTCGAGAACCCGCAGGAGGAGAACCCGGACTGGAGCCAGGGCTACGGCTTCCAGTTCTGGATGGCCCGGCACGGATTCCGCGGCGACGGTGCCTACGGGCAGTTCTGCGTCGTCCTGCCGGAGCAGGACGTCTTGCTCGCCCTGACC
>NZ_BACW01000696.1:0-13478 GCF_000333315.1 Curtobacterium sp. B8 | reverse complement strand
TCGGGTCTCGTCCCTGAAGGTCGCGAACCGGGTGTTCCTGCTGATCGAGCTCGTGTTCGTGGCGATTTTCGTCGTGATCGCGATCGTGGCACTGACCGGCGGCACCGTCCCCGGCGCGTCCTTCTCGACGGACCAGGTGTGGGACCCCGCGAAGGTGTCGGCGCCGCTCATCGCGTCCGCGCTGTCGATCGCGGTGCTGAGCTTCCTCGGGTTCGACGGGATCTCCACGCTCTCCGAGGAGTCGACCGGTCGTCGCGGAGGTGCGGGCACCGCGATGATCCTCGCGCTCGTCATCGTCGCGTTCCTCTTCGTCGTGCAGACCTGGCTCGCGTCCGCGCTGGCAGCCGGCCGTGACGCCTTCCCGGACAGCGAGGTGGGGAACGCGTTCTTCACCGTGGTCCAGCAGGCGTCCTCGAGCGGGTGGGCCACGGCCTTCTTCGCGGTCAACGTCCTGGCGGTCGGCATCGCGAACGCGATGGCGGCGCAGGCCGCCACGAGCCGTCTCCTGTTCTCGATGAGCCGCGACCGGCAGCTCCCGGCGTTCCTGCACCGTCTGAACCGTCGACAGGTGCCCGCCGCGGCCATCATCGTCGTGTCGGTCCTGTCCGCGATCCTGGTGCTCTTCTTCGTCGGGCAGATCGACACCATCTCGTCCCTCGTGAACTTCGGTGCCCTCTTCGGCTTCATGCTCCTGCACGTCTCGGTGTTCGTGCACCACGTCGTCCGGGGGAAGTCGCGGAACTGGCTGCTCCACCTCGTCGTGCCGCTCATCGGCTTCCTGATCATCGGCTACGTGCTCCTGAACGCCGCCGTCGAGGCCAAGGTCGGCGGCGTCGTCTGGCTCGTGGTCGGTGCGGGCGTGTTCCTGTACTACCGGTCGACCGGCCGCTCGACGGAGGTCGGCGCCGAAGCCATCGGGTCCGAGGAACCGGGCACACTGGGCGAGGGGTCCGTCGGTGACCCCGCCACCACCACGGAGAAGGGCCAGCGATGACCACCCCCGACCACTTCCTGCCGAACACCCTCGGGCGTCCCGGCTTCTCCGCCGACCGGGAACCCGTGCTCCGGATCGCCCCGGGGACCGGCGAGACGATCGGCTTCGAGACCACCGACGCGGTCTACGCCGAGCTCGACGAGCACCACGACCTCGCGCAGCTGCAGGCACCGATCAACCCCGTCACCGGACCGGTCTGGGTCGAGGGCGCCGAGCCCGGCGACACCCTGGCGGTCCACATCCACGACATCGCGCTCACGACGCACGGGTGGTCGGTGTCGCTGCCCGGGTCCGGCGCCCTCCAGCACGTCATGCCCGAGGGGGTCTTCGCGCGCCGCTGCCCCATCGAGGACGGCGTCGTGCACGTCACCGACCGGCACGCGTTCCCTGTCCGGCCGATGATCGGGTGCATCGGCGTCGCGCCGGCGTCGGGGACGAACTCGACGATCATGCCCGCGACCGCCGAGGGCGGGAACATGGACGTCACCGAGGCCCGCCCCGGCTCGACGGTGTACCTGCCGGTCCGGGTGCCGGGCGCGTTGCTGTCGATCGGCGACATCCACGCGATCATGGCCGAGGGGGAGTCGTCGTTCGTCGCGATCGAGGCGCAGGGCACCGCGATCGTGTCCGTCGACCTGGTGCGGGGCGGTCGACCGCTCCGTGCGCCGCGCGTCGAGACCGCCGACGACTGGCTCTTCGTCGGGCTCGGCGACCCGGTGCAGGAGAGCGTGCGGCTCGGGTACGAGGACGCGTTCGCGTTCCTGGTCGAGGACCACGGCTTCACCGCCGAGGACGCCTACGCCGTGCTCAGCGCGGTCGGCGACTCGAAGCTCGGCGGTCCGACGGGTTCCGGCACACCGGACCCGCTGCACCCGTTCGCCGCGGTCGGCGCGGTGACGCTGCACCGCGTCCCGAAGGCCGTCCTCACCGCCTGACGCGGCCGGCGCCGGCGCCGGAGGTCGCTCAGCCGCGCAGGCCCAGTGGCGCCAGCACGGCGGACAGGTCGCGGTCGACCACGGCCAGGTCGGCCTCGGCCCGCACCCGCGGCTTCGCGTCGAACGCGACGGAGAGCGCGGCGACCCGCATCATCTCGAGGTCGTTCGCGCCGTCGCCGACCGCCACGGTCCGCGACGGGTCGACGCCGTCCGCCTCCGCCCACTCGCGCAGCGCGGCGGCCTTCGCTGCCGCGTCGACGACCTCACCGAGGACCCGCCCGGTGAGCACCCCGTCGACGACCTCGAGCCGGTTCGCCCGGCAGTGGTCGAGCCCGAGGCGGGTGGCGAAGGGGTCGAGCACCTCGTGGAACCCGCCCGACACCACCGCGACGGAGCCGCCGGCGGCGTGCACGCCGCGGACCAGGTCCGCAGCGCCCTGCGTCACGCGGACCGCCTCCTGCGCGGTGCGGAAGACGTCGTCCTGGAGGCCCGCCAGGGTCGCGACACGCTCCCGGAGGCTCTCCGCGAAGTCGATCTCCCCGCGCATGGCGCGCTCCGTGATCGCCGCGACCCGTGGTCGGGTCCCCGCCGCGTCGGCGAGGAGTTCGATCACCTCGTCCTCGAGGAGGGTGGAATCGGCATCGAGGACGACGAGGAAGCGGGGCACGGACCAACGGTACCGACAGACGGAGGCACGGCTGCGTCCGTGACGCGAGCCGTGCCTCCAGGCCGTCCTCGGTGGTCCGTGGTCAGGCGTCGACCTTGACGCCCTTGCCGACCACCGTGATCCCGGACTCGGTGACCGTGAAGCCACGGGCCTCGTCGGCCTCGCGGTCGACACCGACCTGGGCGCCCGGCGCGATGACCACGTCCTTGTCGAGGATGGCGCGGTTGACCGTCGCACCGGCGCCGATCGCCGCGCGCTCGAACACGATCGAGTCGAGCACCTTCGCACCCGAGTCGATGCTGCACCACGGGCCGATCATGCTGCGTTCGACCTGCGCACCCGACACCAGGCACCCGAGCGAGACGAGCGAGTCGACCGTGGAGCCGGTGTTCCCGTTCGCGTCGCGGACGAACTTCGCCGGGGGCAGGTTCGTCTGCTGGTTGAAGATCGGCCAGTCCTGGTTGTACAGGTTGAACACCGGCACCGGGGCGATGAGGTCCATGTGGGCGTCGAAGAACGAGTCGATCGTGCCCACGTCGCGCCAGTAGTACCGGTCGCGCTCGTTCGAGCCGGGGACGTCGTTGCGCTGCAGGTCGTAGACGCCGGCGTCACCGCGCGCCACGAAGTCCGGCACGATGTCGCCGCCCATGTCGTGGTTCGACGTCTCGATCTGCCCGTCGCGGAGGACCGCGTCCACCAGGGCGTCCGCGTCGAAGACGTAGTTGCCCATCGACGCGAGGATCTCGCCGGGGGAGTCCGCGAGGCCGACCGCGTCCTTGGGCTTCTCGAGGAACGCCTCGATCTTCGTCGGGTCGTCGTCGGCGACCTGGATCACGCCGAACTGGTCGGCGAGGCCGATGGGCTGGCGGATCGCGGCGACCGTGGCACTGCGGCCGGACGCGATGTGCGCCTCCACCATCTGGTGGAAGTCCATCCGGTAGACGTGGTCGGCGCCCACCACGACGACGATGTCCGGGCGCTCGTCGCGGAGGAGGTTGAGGGACTGCAGGATCGCGTCGGCCGAACCGGCGAACCAGCGCTTGCCGAGTCGCTGCTGGGCGGGGACGGACGCCACGTAGGAGCCGAGCAGGCCCTCCATGCGCCACGTCTCGGCGACGTGCCGGTCGAGACTGTGGGACTTGTACTGCGTCAGCACGACGATCTTCTGCAGCCCGGAGTTCACGAGGTTCGACAACGCGAAGTCGATGAGCCGGAAGTTGCCGCCGAACGGGACTGCTGGTTTCGCACGGTCCGCCGTGAGCGGCATGAGGCGTTTGCCCTCCCCGCCGGCGAGGACGATGCCGAAGACCTTCTTTGGTGCCATACCGCTCACAGTATGCGTCCGGACCGGTGAACGGTTACGTTGAACCCGTGCGAGTCGATCTGTTGACCAGGGAATACCCACCAGAGGTGTACGGCGGGGCGGGCGTCCACGTCGCCGAGCTCACCGCAGCGCTGCGGTCGGGCACGGACACCGAGGTGCGTGTCCGCGCCTTCGGGGCGTTCCGGGACGAGGCCGACGTCTGGGCCTACCGGACGCCGGACGTGCTCGGCCAGGCCAACGGCGCGCTGCAGGCGCTCGGGACCGACGTCGCGATCGCGGCGGACGTCGAGGGCGCCGACCTCGTGCACTCGCACACCTGGTACGCGAACGCGGCCGGTCGGATCGCGCAGCTGACGTACGACATCCCCCACGTCGTCACCGCGCACAGCCTCGAGCCGCTGCGACCCTGGAAGGCCGAGCAGCTCGGCGGCGGGTACCGCCTGTCGAGCTGGATGGAACGCGAGGCGTTCGAGCGTGCCGACCGCGTCATCGCGGTCTCGAAGGCCATGCGGGCGGACATCCTCCGCTCCTACCCGTCGATCGACCCCTCCCGGGTGCAGGTCGTCTACAACGGCATCGACATCGACGCGTGGAAGCCCACCGTCGACGAGGACGCCGTCCGCTCGCTCGGGATCGACCCGACGCGTCGCAGCGTCGTGTTCGTCGGCCGGATCACGCGCCAGAAGGGTCTGCCGTACCTCCTCCGCGCGGTGGCCTCGCTCCCGTCGGACGTGCAGATCGTCCTGTGCGCCGGCGCGCCGGACACGCCGGAGATCATGGCCGAGGTCACGGCGCTCGTGGAGTCGCTCCGCGCCGAGCGTGACGGCGTCGTCTGGATCGACCGCATGCTCGCCCACGAGGAGATCGTGAACGTGCTGTCGTCCGGCACGGTGTTCGTCTGCCCCTCGATCTACGAGCCGCTCGGCATCGTCAACCTCGAGGCCATGGCGTGCGGCATCCCCGTGGTCGGCACCGGTACCGGCGGCATCCCCGAGGTCGTCGCGGACGGGCTGACCGGCCGGATCGTGCCGATCGACCAGGCCCAGGACGGCACCGGGACGCCGACCGACCCGGACCGCTACGTCGCCGACCTCGCCGCCACCCTGAACGAGGTGCTGGAGGACGAAGGGCTCGCGAAGCTGATGGGCCGCGCGGGACGGCTCCGTGTCGAGACCGAGTTCACGTGGGACGCCATCGCCCACCGGACCCGTGCCGTGTACGACGAGGTGCTCGCCGGGCGCTGACGCGGCCTCGTCCGTGGCGCGCGCCGACCGGTGTCGCGCCACGGACGCCCCGGTCCGACCCCGTAGGCTGGGGGCATGCCCTCGGTCGTGCGCTTGTCAGACGTCTCCGTGGTCCGCAACGGGGCCACCATCCTCGACTCCGTCTCGTGGGAGGTGCAGGACGACGAGCGCTGGGTCGTGCTCGGCGCGAACGGTGCCGGCAAGACGACGCTGCTGCAGATCGCCGGCGCGCAGACCTTCCCGACCTCGGGGTCGGTGCACGTCCTCGACACCGAGCTCGGGACCGCCGACCTCGCCGAGCTCCGTCCCCGCATCGGCTTCGCCTCGACGGCCCTGGCCCGACGGATCCCGTTCACGGAGACCGTCCTCGACGTCGTGCTGACCGCGGCCTACTCGGTCACGGGCCGGTGGAACGAGGAGTACGAGGAACTCGACGTCCGTCGTGCGCAGCGCGTGCTCGACGAGTGGGGCCTCGCGGCCTTCACCGAGCGGACGTTCGGCGAGCTCAGCGACGGTGAGCAGAAGCGCGTCCAGATCGCCCGCGCGGTGATGACCGACCCCGAGGTGCTCTTCCTGGACGAGCCGGCGGCCTCGCTCGACCTCGGCGCACGCGAGAGCCTCGTGCGGACGCTCGGCGGGTACGCCCAGAGCCCCGACTCGCCGGCGATCGTCATCGTGACGCACCACGTGGAGGAGATCCCCGTGGGCTTCACGCACGCGCTCGTCCTCACCGACGGGCACGTGCAGGCCGCGGGTCCGATCGACGAGGTCCTGACGAACGAGACCCTCACGCAGGCGTTCGGCGTCGACCTCGTCGTGACCAAGGACGACGGCCGCTGGAGCGCCCGCGCGTCGTAGCGGCTCGCCGGGCCGATCTGGTAACGTGGTCGGCTGGCGCACGCCGACGACTTCCAGCGCGGTGCTCACTCGAGCGCAGCGCAGTCCGACCATCTGCAACCGAGGAATCTCCATGAAGACCGACACCCACCCCGAGTACAACGCCATCGTCTTCCGCGACCTGGCCTCCGGTGAGACGTTCCTGACGCGTTCGACCGCGACCAGCGACAAGACCATCGAGCTCGACGGTGCGACCTACCCGGTCATCGACGTCGAGATCTCGTCCGCGTCGCACCCGTTCTACACGGGCAAGCAGCGCATCCTCGACTCGGCCGGCCGCGTCGAGAAGTTCAACCAGCGCTTCAAGGGCTTCTCCAAGTAAGCAGCCTCGCGTTCCGCAACGGGCGGTCCTCCTCCGGGAGGGCCGCCCGTTCGGCGTTCCCGGGGTGGGCGCGTGGTCGGGTGCACGGGTGCCTGGTCGGGTGCACGGATCGGCAGTCGGGACGCGGTGCAGTTCGTCAGCCGGGTTGCGGTGCAGTTCGTCAGTGCACAACCGGAGTCGTCCCGCACCACGGCGATCCGTGGTGCGGGACGACTTCGGTTGTGCGGGCGCGCACCGGCGGCGGTCGCGTGGCGCACCAGCGGCCGACGGGCAGGAGAACGGAGCCACCCGACCGCAGCGGCGCGCGCTGCCCTACGAACCGTTGCGACGCCGGCCCTACGAACCGTTGCGGTGCGGCCAACGACCGTCGGCGGTGAACGACGGGTCGCGCTTCGTGCGCATGTACTCCTGGAACGACGCGGCCTGATCGGCGCACCAGCCGACCTGCTTGCGGTGCAGCTCTTCGGCGGAGACGCCGAGCTCGTCCGGGTACTTCGCGGCGATCGCCTGTGCCACGCGGCCGGCAGCGATCGCGTCCGCCCCGGCGTCGTGCGCGTCCGACAGCGTCACGCCGTACAGCTCGGAAGCGGCCTCGAGCGTGCGCTTGCCCTTCCGGTACGTGTCGAGGGCCTTGTCGATCACCAGTGGATCGACGACGTTGCCGATCACGGGGGAGGCCAGGCCGTGACGCTTGGCTTCCCGGTCGAGGACGGTCAGGTCGTACGGGGCGTTGTAGATCACGAGCGGGATGCCGCGGGCGAAGACGGCCTCGACCGCGGCGATGACCTCGGCCACGACCTCTCCGGCGGGACGCCCCTCGGCCTGTGCGCGCTCGGTGGTGTAGCCGTGCACGGCCGCGGCACCCTCGGGGATGGCGATGCCGGGGTCGGCGATCCAGGCAGCCTCGACGATGGATCGGCCGGTCATGTCGATGAGGCCGACGTGCGCGGTGACGATCCGGGCGGTCTCGACGTCGACGCCGGTGGTCTCGAGGTCGAAGACGCCGAGGGCGTGCCACCACGGCCGGCCCGAGAGGTCCTGCGGCACCGGTGCCGGAGGTACGTCGGTCGCCACTGCGGTCGCGGGGGAGTACGTCACCCGGCCAGGCTAACGGGACGCACCGACACCCACGACGCGACCCGCCTGGCGGGGAAGCCGACCGCCCGCACGACGCGACCCGCCTGGCGGGGCCGGGCCGGGCCTCCAGGCCGGGTCGCACGGTGCGAGGGACAGCCCGATGGTGCGAGGTTGCACGCGGCGTGCGACGTGAAGCACCTCGCACCGTGCCGGGAACCTCGCACCACGGCGCGACCGACCCGCTCGCGACCGACCCGGGCGCGAGGGACCGGCCCACGGCGCGACCGACCGGCCCGGGCGCAACCGGCCCGGGCGCGACCGACCGGCGGCCCCGCACGGTGCGAGCCGCCCGCCCGCCCCTACGCCGTGGCCGAAGCCGGCGGCGCTGCCACGGGCGCGACGGCCGGCGCCGCACCCACGTGCAGCCAGTAGAACGACTGCGTGCCGAGCGTCAGCGTGACCGACCCGCTCTCGTCGAACGACGGGAACACGCTCCCGCCGAAGAGGTCGTAGAGCGGACGTCCGGCGTACTCCGGCACCGAGATCGTCACCGACGTCGGGTTCGTCGCGAACGAGAACACGCAGAGGACGTCCTCGGCGGACGGCCCGAACTGCTGCCCCGACCCCTCCCACGAGCGGACGAACGCCAGCACGGACTCGTTCGAGGTGTCCTTGACGTGAAGCGTCCCGAGGCCGAAGACGGGGTGCGCCTTGCGGACGTGGATGACGTTGCGCACCCAGTGCA
This sequence comes from Curtobacterium sp. B8, assembly GCF_000333315.1. Classification (NCBI taxonomy): domain Bacteria; kingdom Bacillati; phylum Actinomycetota; class Actinomycetes; order Micrococcales; family Microbacteriaceae; genus Curtobacterium; species Curtobacterium sp. B8. Next base: position 5,273 of record NZ_BACW01000696.1, on the reverse strand, counting down.
GGAGCGAGCGTGACTGTGCCAGCTGCGCCTCGACGTTGACCTGCTGGTAGTTGTAGACCAGCGACTGGACGACGGGCAGGTAGAGCTTCCCCGGGTCGGCCGTCGAGAACCCGGCGTTCCGGTCCGGCGTCCACTGCATCGGCGTGCGGGAGGAGTCGCGGTCCGGGAGCCAGATGTTGTCGCCCATCCCGATCTCGTCGCCGTAGTAGAGGAACGGCGACCCGGGCAGCGAGAACAGGAGCGCGTGGATGAGCTCCAGCTCGGCACGCGAGTTGTCGAGCAGGGGAGCGAGGCGACGACGGATGCCGATGTTGGAGCGCATCCGCGGGTCGTAGCCGTACCAGCCGTACATCGCCTGGCGGTACTCCTCGCTCACCATCTCGAGCGTCAGCTCGTCGTGGTTGCGGAGGAACACGCCCCACGCGGCGGACTCAGGCACGTCGAGCGTCTCGGAGAGGATCGCCTTCAGCTCGGAGGCGTGCTGTGCGCGCAGCGAGTAGAAGATGCGCGGCATGACGGGGAAGTCGAACGCCATGTGGCACTCGGGCTCCTCGTCGGTGCCGAAGAACGCGGCGGTCTCGCGCGGCCACTGGTTCGCCTCGGCCAGGAGCACGCGGCCGGGGTACTCGTCGTCGACCATCGCACGGAGCTTCTTGATGAACTCGTGCGTCTCCGGCTCGCCCTCGCCGTTGCCCTCCTCGGACTCGAAGAGGTACGGGATCGCGTCGAGCCGGAGCCCGTCCACACCCATGTCGAGCCAGTGGCGGACGACGTCGTAGACGGCCTCGACGACAGCGGGGTTCTCGAAGTTGAGGTCGGGCTGGTGGGAGAAGAACCGGTGGAAGAAGAACTGGCGGCGTACCGGGTCGAACGTCCAGTTCGACTCCTCGGTGTCGACGAAGATGATCCGGATGTTCTCGTACTCCTGGTCGGTGTCCCGCCAGACGTAGAAGTCGCCGTAGGGGCCGTCCGGGTCCTCGCGCGACTGCTGGAACCACTCGTGCTGGTCGGACGTGTGGTTGATCACCATGTCGATGACGATGCGCATGTTGCGCTCGTGCGACTTCGTGACGAGTTCGCGGAAGTCGTCGAGGGTGCCGAACTCGGGCAGGATCGCCTTGTAGTCGGCGATGTCGTACCCGCCGTCGCGCATCGGCGACTGGAAGAACGGCGGCAGCCAGATGGCGTCGACACCGAGCCACTGGAGGTAGTCGAGCTTGCCGATCACGCCCTGGATGTCACCGATGCCGTCGCCGTTCGAGTCGACGAACGAGCGGATCATGCACTCGTAGAAGACGGATCGCTTGTACCACTGCGGGTCCAGGGTCAGGCCTGGGAGCTGGATCGGGGCCGTGAACGTCACCCTGGACACGCTAGGCCGCGCGGCTGCCGCTGTCCGCAGGAAGACGCGGATCCGGCCTGGAGGCGCGGATCACCGCCCGGCACACGTCGCGTCTGCGAGTTCTCCACATCTGCACCGCGCTGCGGCGGCTGGTCGGGCCGGCTTCCCTAGACTGGCCCGGATGCAACCGCCCGTGCTGTCCCCGTACCAGTCCCTCATGGCCGCGACCCCGGTCGTGCACCGCGCGGTGCAGGTCGACGGTCGGACGACGCACTACTGGGTGTACGGACCCGAGGACGCAGCACGGACGGTGCTGGCCGTCCACGGGTTCCGCGGCGACCACCACGGACTCGAGACGATCGCGGCGCACCTGCAGGGTGTCCGGGTGATCGTCCCGGACCTGCCCGGCTTCGGTGTGTCGGACCCGCTGTCGTCGTCCGACATCGACTCGTACGTGGCCTGGTTGCACGGATTCCACCGCGCGCTCGGACTCGGCGCGGACACCGTCGTGCTCGGACACTCCTTCGGATCGATCGTCGTCGCGGCGACCGTCGCCGCCGGGTTGCGGACGCGCCTCCTGGTCCTCGTGAACCCGATCGCAGCCCCGGCGCTCCAGGGTCCGCGGGCGATCGCGACGGGCGTGGCGATCGGGTACTACCGGGCCGGTGCCGTCCTGCCGCGCCCCCTCGGCCTGGCGCTCCTGCGCAACCCGGCGATCGTGCGGGTGATGAGCATCGCGATGCTGAAGTCGCACGACCGCGACCTGCGACGGTGGGTGCACGACCAGCACGACCGCTACTTCTCGGCGTTCTCCGACCGCACGTCCGTGCTCGAGGCGTTCCGCACCTCGGTGACGCACGACGTCTCGGAGTACGCGGACCGCATCGACGTGCCCGTGCTGATGATCGCCGCCGAGCACGACGACATCACCGCGGTCCCCGAGCAGCAGGCCCTCGCCGCGCGCCTGGCCGACGCCGAGCTCGTGGTGGTGCCCGGTGTCGGGCACCTCGTCCACTACGAGACGCCCGCTGCGGCCGCCTCCGCGGTGCTCCGACGGATGGGTGACCCGGGCACGACTGCCCGTGGTGCCCGTCGCGGCGGAGCACGGCGCGGTGGAGGCGACCGGCGTGGGGCGCGAGCGGAGACGGCGTCGGCGGACTCGTCGGGGTCGACCCGCGCCTCCCGGCCGTCCGACGGTGCGGAGCACGCGTCGTGAGCCGCCTCCGCATCGGCATCGACTGCCGCTACGTGCGCATCGGTCGCCACGACGGCATCTCGCGGTTCACCGCCGGCATCGTGGCGCACCTGCCCGACCGGCACGACTACACGCTGCTCGTGCACGACGTCCGGCAGCTCGAGTCCCTGCCGGACGGTCTGCCGCACGCCGTGCTGCCCGCGCCGACCGATCCCGGGGAACCCCTCGTCGCCCGGAGGGTGAACCGGCTCGACCTCGACGCGGTGTTCTCGCCGATGCAGACGATGGGGTCGCGCGGCCGCGAGTACGCCCTCGTGCTGACGCTGCACGACCTCATCTACTACCGGAACCGGACGCCCCCGCGGGAGTTCTCGTGGCCGCTCCGCCTCGGGTGGCGGGCGTTCCACCTGAGCTGGGCGCCGCAGCGGTTCCTGCTGAACGGGGCGGACGGCGTCGTCACCGTCTCGGAGACGACCGCCGGACTCATCCGGGAGCACCGGCTGACCAGGCGGCCGGTCACCGTCGCGTACAACGCGGCAGACCCGGCTCCTCGCCGACCGGCCGACGGGCAGCGCCGGCACGACCTCGTGTACATGGGCTCGTTCATGCCGTACAAGAACGTCGAGACCCTCGCGGCCGCGCTGCCGCTCCTCGTTGCCGACTGGCGGCTGCACTGCATGTCGCGGGTGTCCGCTGCCGACCGCGCCCGCTTGGAACGGCTCGCACCAGCGGGGTCACTCGTCTTCCACGACGGCGCCAGCGACGAGGTCTACCTCGACGTGCTCCGCTCGGCCACGGCCCTGGTGACGGCGTCGTACGACGAGGGCTTCGGCATCCCCCTCGTCGAGGCCATGGGCGTCGGGACACCGGTCGCGGTCAGTGACATCCCGATCTTCCGCGAGATCGGGGGCGCCGCGGCGGAGTACTTCGACCCGTCGTCGCCGTCCGCGGTCGCCGCCGCGGTCCGGCGGCTCGAGGAGCGCTGGGACGACCGGTCCGAGCAGTCCGTCGAGCAGGCCGCACGGTTCCGGTGGGCCGATTCCGCGGAGCAGGTCGTCGGGGCGGTCGAGCGAGCCGTGCGGGACCGAGCCGCGCGGCGGTAGGGCACCCGCTCGGGCGCTCGGCCGTTCGGGTGCTCGGGCTCGGGCGCTTGCCCGCTCGTGCCCTCAGGCTTGGGCGCTTGCCCGCTCGGGCTCGCGGTCATGCGGGTGGTCGCACGGCCGTGACGGTCGCTCCGCGGAACGCCGCCTGCGTCGACTCCTGCGCCTTCGCCATGACCGCGTCGAGCGCCGCGCCGCGGCCGATCGTCTGCAGGGTGACCTCCTGCGCCGTCGCCTCGTCGGAGGGTGCGTCCGTGGCCCAGGCGCAGCGCACCGCACGGACCCCGCCGATCGCGTCGACCCGGCGAGCGAGGTCGAGCCGCGCGGCGGTGACGTCCGCGTCTGCCGAGAGGCCGACCCGCATCGTGTCGAGTTGCACGACCGCGAAGACGCGGACGCCGTTGCCGCCGGTCGTGGCGGCTGCCGCACTGAGCGCGGCGACGAGGTCGTCCTGTGCGTCCGGGGCCAACCCGTCCTCAGCGGTCGCGACCGAGACGACGTCGTAGCTCGCGAAGCCGGTCTTGACGGTGCGCACGCTCTCCACCGAACGGACGCCGTCGACGGCCCGCGCCGCCGTGTCGAACCGCGCGAGCGCGGCCTCGGGCTGCGGGAACACCCCGCCGACACCGTTCTGCACGCTGCTGATGATCGTCCCGAGGGCGATGACGAGCACCCCGGCCGCGAGGACCACCCCGACGGTGACGAGGGCACCCCGCCGGACCCGCTGGGGAGTGGTGCGGATCGTCACCGAGCCGGTGTCGGGGCCGAAGGCGCGGTCGAGGTCGTCGTCCTCGGGGTCGAGCTGCCCTCCTGGCCGCTCCGTGCTCATACCGTCCTCCTCTCAGGGCCGCCGGTGGTGCGGACGGCTGCTGTCGGTCGAGCTGACCGATCCCGCTCGAGCGGGCGGACGAGTCAGCCCGCTCGAGCGGACCGGACGGGCCGGGGCGGGTCCGGATCCGATCCGCATCGCGGAGTGGGTCGGAGCCTAGTCCCGGTGTACGTGAGGACGGATCAGCCTCGGCGTTCGAGGGGGTTCTGGTACTCGAACGCGAAGCCGCCGGGGCCGTCGGAGGCGTCGTCGATCGGGTCGTCGAACCGGACGAGCTCGGCCTGGAACCGCTCCGGGTCCCACCGGAAGGAGTGGATCGACCCGTTGCGGATCGGTGTGCGGTGCCGGTCCGCCGTCCCGGGCGCGGCGGCGTTGACGACGCTGCGGATGACGGCGCCGTGGGTCGCGACCACGACGGACGCGCCGTCGAACCGGATCGCGATCTCGGCGAGTTGCTCGGTCACCCGGGCGAGCAACGCCGTCCGCGACTCCCGTCCGGGCACGTCGTCGTGGGGCCAGCGCGTCCGGATCTCGACGTCCGTCAGGCCCTCGGCGTCGCCGTAGGACCGTTCGGCGAGCCCGGCGTAGGTGTCCGGCTCGGCGAGTCCGAGCCGGGTCGCGATGATGGCCCCCGTCTCGCGGGCCCGCGACAGCGGCGAGGCGACGACCGCGTCGAACCGGCGACGGGCGAGGAGTTCGGCGGCACCGGCGGCCTGGTCGCGACCGACGTCGTTGAGCGGGATGTCGGTCGACCCCTGGATGCGTCGCTGCCGGTTCCAGTCGGTCTCGCCGTGGCGGACCAGGGAC
>NZ_BACW01000697.1:0-2519 GCF_000333315.1 Curtobacterium sp. B8 | reverse complement strand
GGCGAGGTGCCGGGTACATCTCCGGCGCGGTCATCCCCGTCGACGGCGGCCTCGGGATGGGGCACTAGCCGGGGAGGCCGGTCGGCGCCGTCAGCCCGTCGGGACCTGACCGGCCCGCAGCATCGCCCGCTCGAGCAGCTCGAGGTCGATGCCGACGTGCCGTCTGGCCAGTTCGCCCGCCTCGGCCACGCGGTGTGCGCACACCGCCTCGACGAGCGCCTCGTGTTCCCGCAGCGCTCGGACCTCCATCTCCGCCATGCCCTCGGTGGTTCCCCAGAGGTGTGCCGGCGCAGCGATCGACACCTGTGACTCGAGTCCGGCCAACGCGTCCGCGAGCACGTCGTTGCCGGCCGCGTCGATCACCGTGCGGTGCAGGACGGCGTCGGCCTGTTGCTTCTCGTGGCCCGACGTGGCCGCGCGGAAGTCGTCGAGGCGTGCCCGGACGAGGGTCGCCTGTTCCGGCGTGATGCGCTCGGCAGCCGCGGTCGCGAGCGCGCCGTGCAGCAGCGCGATCGCGTCGGTGGTCTCGCGGATGCCGTCCCACCGCGCGAGGAGCGTGCGTCCGACCGCGTCCGACGACGAGTCGGGCCACTGTGTCCGGACGAAGGTGCCGCCGCCGCGACCACGGCGAGTCTCGAGCAGGCCCCGGTCCACGAGCCGCGCGAGGGCGGCGCGCACGGTGACCCGGCCGACGCCGAGGAGCCCGGCGAGCTCACGCTCCGGGGGCAGGCGGGACGCCGGCAGGTACTCGCCGACGGCGACCGCGGTCACCAGACGGTCCTCGACCTCGTCGACCCGGCTCTCCACCATCCGCTCCGCCACAAGACCGACCCCTCGTTCGTTTCGTCCACGTTAAAGGACCCGAAAAAGTCTTGCACGAGACCTTTGCGCGGGCCATGCTTCCGTCATGTCCCGCATCACCGAAGGCACGATGCCGTTCCAGGACGGTCACACCTGGTACCGCATCACCGAACCCGACCGGCCCACGCCCGGTGCGCTGCCCCTCGTCGTCCTGCACGGCGGACCCGGCATGGCCCACGACTACCTCCGCAACCTCGCCGCGATCGCCGACGAGACCGGCCGGACCGTGGTCCACCACGACCAGTTCGGGTGCGGCCGCAGCTCGCACCGCCCGGACGCACCCGCGTCGACGTGGACGCCGCAGCTCTTCGTCGACGAGTACGACGCGCTCGTCGCCCACCTCGACCTCGGCGACCACCACGTGCTCGGACAGTCGTGGGGCGGCATGCTCGGTGCCGAGATCGCGGTGCGGCAGCCGGAGCACCTGCGGAGTCTCGCGATCTGCAACTCGCCGGCGTCGATGCAACTGTGGGTGGACGGCGCCGCCGAGCTCCGCGCCCAGCTGCCCGCGGACGTCCAGGACGCGCTGACCCGGCACGAGACCGCCGGGTCCGTCGAGGATCCCGAGTACCTCGCGGCGACGCGGGTGTTCTACGAGCGCCACGTCTGCCGGGTCGTCCCGATGCCGTCCGACTTCGTCGACTCCGAGGCCCAGATGGAGTCCGAGCCGACGGTCTACCACACGATGAACGGGCCGAACGAGTTCCACGTCATCGGCACGATGCGGGACTGGACGATCGTCGACCGGCTGGACGCCGTCGCCGTGCCGACCCTCGTCGTCGCCGGCGAGCACGACGAAGCGACCCCGGCGACCTGGCAGCCGTTCGTCGAGCGGATCGCAGACGTCCAGCAGCACGTCTTCCCCGGTGCGAGCCACTGCTCCCACCTGGAGCAGCCCGAGGCGTTCCGTCGCGTCGTCGCGACGTTCCTCGCGGCGCACGACGACACGGCCGACTGAGCAGCGCGCGTCGGTCCGACGACCGACGCGCGGGTCCTCCGGCCCCACGCCGGACGGGAGGCGCCCCTCACCCCCGCACCGTGCCTCCCGTCCTCTCCCTCCCGGACCACCCGCCGACACCCACCAGGCTGCCGGCCCGCGGATCCGCCGTCCCCCGACCGAGCGGCCACCACCCGTCCCGCCGCCCGTCCGGCCACCCCCTCCACGCACCGTCTCCCGGAACGGAACCCCATGTCGCAGCAGCACAGCGAGCTCTCCGCGCAGCAGCAGCTCGAGGCCTACGGCTACAAGCAGGAGCTCAAGCGCTCCGTGTCCACCACCGACCTGCTCGTGTACGGGCTGGTCTTCATGGTGCCGATCGCCCCGTGGGCGATCTTCGGCACCGTCTACAACGCCTCCAGCGGCATGGTGCCGCTGGTCTACCTCGTCGGCCTGGTCGCGATGATCTTCACCGCGCTGGCGTACGCGCAGATGGCGAAGTCGATCCCACTCGCCGGCAGCGTGTTCTCGTACGTCGGACGGGGCATCCACCCCACCGCGGGGTTCTTCGCCGGCTGGGCGATCCTCCTCGACTACCTGCTCGTCCCGACGCTCCTCTACGTGTTCGCGGCCGAGAGCATGGTCGGGATCTTCCCCGGCTCGCCACGGTGGCTCTGGGCCCTGCTGTTCGTCGCGGTCAACACCGTGATCAACCTGCTCG
>NZ_BACW01000698.1:0-981 GCF_000333315.1 Curtobacterium sp. B8 | reverse complement strand
GGCCTTCTGCTGCGGGGTCAGGTTCAGGTCGTTGAAGACCGGCATGTTCTGCGGGCCGGTGAGCATGGCCTCGTAGATGTGCTTGCCGGAGACCTTCTGCAGGTTCGGGGCGTACTTGCCCTCGGTCAGGGCACCGCCGGCGCCGGCCACGTTGTGGCACATCGCGCAGTTGATGCGGAACAGCTCGGCGCCCTCGGCCGCGTCGCCCTTGCCGTCGGTGAGGTCCGACGACGGGACCGCGGGGCCGGGGGCGAGCGACGCGACGTACTGCGCGAGCGCGTCGACCTGCTCGTCGGTGAACTGCGCGGGCTTCTCCTCGGCCTGGGGGCCCGAGGCGGCCATCGGCATGCGACCGGTGCCGACCTGGAAGTCGACCGAAGCGGCGCCGACGCCGATGAGCGACGGGCCCTCACCCGTGCCCTGGGCGTTCAGCCCGTGGCAGGTGGCGCAGTTCGAGGCGAAGAGCTTCTCGCCCTCGTTGACCTTCGACTGCGTCGACGCGGCGGACACCGAGCTGGTGCTGCTGTCGGCGTTCGCCGAGGAGCTGAACAGCGCGTACGCACCGCCGGTGGTCATCAGACCGACGACGATGAGCGAGACGGTCGCCAGTGGTGACCGGCGGCCCTTCTTGGACTTGGTTCTGTTGAACATGCTGTGGGGGCTATCCAGTTCCTACTTGAGAAGGTAGATGACGGCGAAGAGGCCGATCCAGACGACGTCGACGAAGTGCCAGTAGTACGACACGACGATGGCGGTGGTCGCTTCCTTGTGACCGAAGTTCTTGGCGGCGAACCCGCGACCGAGGGTCAGCAGGAACGCGATGAGGCCACCCGTGACGTGGAGGCCGTGGAAGCCGGTCGTCATGTAGAAGGCCGAGCCGTAGGCGCTGGAGGAGAGCGTGACGCCCTCGTGCCAGAGGTTGGCAGGCCTGGCTCGTGGCCGGAGTACCCGACCGGCACGCCCGAGTAGCGCTGCGCGAGG
>NZ_BACW01000699.1:0-536 GCF_000333315.1 Curtobacterium sp. B8 | reverse complement strand
GGTGACCATGTAGAGGGGTTGCACGAAGAAGAAGTCGAGGCTCAGACCGGAGAGGACGGCGGCGAACACGGCGGGCCACATGCCGCCGACGAGCGCCACGACGAGCACGAGCAGCTGGTACGCGAGCACGTCGACCGTGATGGCGTCCGGGTCCTTGCCGAGCGACAGCAGCCAGGTGAGCAGCGGGCCGGCCACGAGCGACAGTACGAACGCGGCGACGATGCGGCCGCGGGACAGGCTGCCCCCGAGCCGCGGCAGGGCGAACCCGCCGCCGGGAAGGACCGGTCCCGACGACGGGATCCAGAGGGATGAGCCTGTGGGATCGGACGGCTACAGTCCGAACCTCTGCCCCCGTGCCACCGGAGTGGCACTCTGTCCTCGACGCAGCCGTGCTCGAGGACCAGGACGTAGGCGGACCAACGATAGCAGCAAGTCGGGCGCCGGACCACCGCCGCGCCTACTCGCCGCGGGTGATCTTCCGGAGACGTTCGAGCCGGGGACCGACCTCGCGCTCGAAGCCGTTCGTGGTCGGGGTG
>NZ_BACW01000700.1:0-1516 GCF_000333315.1 Curtobacterium sp. B8 | reverse complement strand
CCCACCGATGACCCCGACGCGCAACGCCATGCTGTGTGTTCCTTCCGTCGCTCACACCGAACGGTCTGAGCGCGCTGTCTAGAATCGTCCTCCGAAGTCGCCACGAGGTGCGACCCGTGACAACTCTACGGACCCTGGAGACACCGTGCGCCGACTCATCGCCCAGCTCGCTCGCTTCGGGGCGGTCGGCGCCGTGGGGTTCGTCGTCGACACCGCGGTGTTCAACCTGCTGCGCGCAACGGTGCTCGCACCGGACGAGGTGCACTCCGGGCCGTTCTGGGCGAAGGTCGTCTCGACGATCGTCGCCATCTTCGTCAACTGGATGGGCAACCGCTACTGGACGTTCCGTGAGCAGCGTCGTGCCACGGCCACCCGCGAGGGCATCGAGTTCGTCGTCGTCTCCCTCGGCGGCATGGTGATCGCGCTGGCCACCCTCGGGGTGTCGCACTACGCGATGGGCCTCACCTCGGTCGTCTCCGACAACATCGCGAACATCGTCGGACTCGTGCTCGGCACGGTCTTCCGCTTCTGGCTCTACAAGGTGTGGGTGTACCACCCCGAGCGCACCGCCGCGCCGGTCCAGGAGCCCGTCCGCACCGAGGTCGCCCCCTAACATCGCCGCTGTGACCACTGAACCGGAGCCCCCCGTCGTCGCGCGCTGGGAGCGGGTGGCCATCGCGGTCGTGACGGCCACCTTCGGCCTGTGGCTCGTCGCCTGGGCGCTCCTGGTGCCGGTGTTCGAAGCGCCGGACGAGACCGCCCACATCGACGCGACCGTGCACGTCGCGCTCGGCGATGCGTGGGCTGCTCCCGGCGACCTCCGGGTGACCCGTGCCGTGCTCATCGCGAAGCAGCAACAGGCGACGCAGCCGTCGGACGAGTGGGCGACCGTGACCGAACTGCTGCAGACCTTCCCCGGGCCGTCGACCACGGTCAACCAGATGACGCAGCACCCGCCGACCGCGTACCTCGTCGGGGCCGCGGTGCTCCGGGCCGTGCACTACGGCGACCTCCGGTGGGACCACGCGTTCCTGGCCCTCCGGCTCGCGGACGTCGCCATGGTGACGGCCCTGCCGCTCCTCGCCTGGTCCGCGGTCCGCCGGGTGACACGCTCCCCCCGCGCCGCGCTCGTCGGCGGGCTCGCGGTCTTCGCGTCGCCCGAGCTCGCGTCGATCGGGTCGTCGGTGTCGAACGACGCCCCCGTGCTGCTGCTGGCGGGCGTCACCGTCTGGCTCGCGACCCGGATGCTCACCGGGGACCTCCGGTGGCGGACGGCGATCGGGCTCGCGGTCGCGCTCGGGGCACTCGTCTGGGTCAAGGGCACCGGTCTGCCCGCCGTGCCCTTCGTCGGCGTCGTCGTGCTGTTCTCCGGGGTCGGGCTCCTCGGCTGGGGTGCGCGGGCGCTCCGGACCGTCGTCGTGCTCGGCGTCTCGGGAGCGATCGGTGCCTGGTGGTGGCTGCACAACCTCGTCGCCTACGGCCGCGTCCAACCGAACGGGACACCGCGATGCGCCGC
>NZ_BACW01000701.1:0-1159 GCF_000333315.1 Curtobacterium sp. B8 | reverse complement strand
GGCCGAAGACAGGAGAACCGTGTGATCAGCAAGACCAGGATCGGCATCGTCGCGGTGGTGGCGGCAGCGCTCGCGGGCGGCGCCGTCGTCGCAGCCCCGGCGACCGCCGCCACACCGGCGTGCGCGACCGCGTGGAGCGCGGGCACCGCGTACTCCGGCGGCGCCACCGTGAGCGAGAACGGCACCAACTACACCGCGAACTGGTGGACGCAGGGCGATGATCCGGCGACGCACTCGGGAGCGACCGGGAGCGGGCAGCCGTGGAGCTCGACCGGCGCCTGCAGCGGGACGAGCACCGGAGGCGGGACCGGCACCGGTGGCGGAACGGGTACCGGCGGCGGGACGGGTACCGGGGGCGGAACGGGGACCGGCGGCAGCGGCGGCACCGCGAGCGGACTGGTCTTCAGCCCGTACAAGGACGTCACGGTGAACCTCGACTGGAACACGAACGTCATGAACACGGCGATCACCGGGACGCGCATCCCCGTCGTCGGATCGTCGAACAGCCTCGTGTCGACCCGCGAGCCGGGGCTGAAGGCCATCACCCTCGCGTTCGCGACGGGCACCTGTGGTAGCGAGAACTGGGGCGGCGTCGCCGCCGATGCGTTCGCGAGCGCCAACATCCCGAAGCTCGACGCCGCGGGGGTGAACTACATCGTCAGCACCGGCGGCGCTGCTGGGTCCTTCACGTGCTCGGGGACGGCGCTGCAGTCCTTCATCGCCCGGTACGCGACCCCGCACATGATCGGCGTCGACTTCGACATCGAGAGCGGACAGTCGACCGCCGACGTGCAGAACCTCGTGAACGCCGCGGCACTCGCGCAAGCGAAGTACCCGGGCATGCGGTTCTCGTTCACGCTCGCGACCCTCGCTGCGTCCGACGGGTCGTACGGCGGCCTGAACAGCACCGGTGACGCCGTCGTCAAGGCCATCAAGGCGTCGACGCTGACCCACTACACGGTCAACCTCATGACGATGGACTTCGGGCGGGCCACCACCGCGAACTGCGTCCTCTCCGGATCGACGTGCGCGATGGGACGGTCGGCGATCCAGGCCGTCACGAACCTCGAGCACACCTACGGCATCGCCCCGTCGAAGATCGAGGTCACCCCGAAGCTCGGCGTGAACGACGCCTCGGACGAGGTCTTCACCCTCGCCG
>NZ_BACW01000702.1:0-819 GCF_000333315.1 Curtobacterium sp. B8 | reverse complement strand
ACGTCGGCGCGGAGGCGCTGCTGCAGTGCGAGGCCCTCGTCGTAGGCGAGGAGGCCCGGCACCCGGACGATCCCGAGTTCCGGCATGGGCGCCAGCGTACGTCAGTTTCTGGACGCCGTACAACAACCGATCACGCGTCGGGCGTCTCGGTCGGGCGTTCGACCATCACGAGCTCGGCGTACAGCAGCTGCGCACGCTCCCGGTGCGGTCGGTCCACCACGATCCCGCGCACGGTGAGGACCGCCCAGAGGACTGCGGAGCTGCCCGTCAGGAGCGCACCGCCGACGTCGTGGTCGCCGACCAGGTCGGCGACGGCGGTCGCGCCGAACACGACCGCCAGTGCCGCGCCGAGCCAGAGGTGCCAGCCGGTCCGGTCGACGATGTCGCGCAGGAACCGCAGCTTGCGGTCGCGCCGCACGCCGCCGGGTTCCGAGCCGCCGCGGACCCAAGTCCGCAGTGCCCGGTGTGCGGCGTACCCGCCCCCGCCGGCCCACGCCGCGACCACGAGGACCACGAGACCGACTGCGGTGGCCACGCCGACGAGCACGACGACCGTCACGGACCCCGTGAACCGTGTGGAGAACACCGCCGCCGTGAAGCCGCCCGACACGGCCGCGCCGGTCGCCCGCAGCCAACCGGCGGCGTCGATCTCCCTGAGGTGCACGGTGTGGACGGTAGTCCCCGGGGTGCCGGCGCGGTCGCGGTCGGGCTGTCGGCGGCCGCCTTGTAGAATCGACGGATCATGGCGCAATTCGGTTCACTCTCCGACCGGATGACAGAGACCTTCCGCAACCTGCGGAGCAAGGGTCGCCGTCCCCT
>NZ_BACW01000703.1:0-958 GCF_000333315.1 Curtobacterium sp. B8 | reverse complement strand
CGCGCAAGCCCGGCGTGGTCGACGGGCTGGCGACGATCGCCGACGGCGGGCGGCAGGTGGTGGTCTACGTCTGGTACGACAACGAGTACGGGTACAGCAGGCAGGTCGTGCGGGTGCTCGAGACGATGAGCGGGCAGCGGGTGCCGACGCTGCCGGCGGTGTCGGTGTCGGTGTCGGTGTCGGCGGCGTCGGCGGCAGCGACGGCTCGAGTGCCGGACGCGCTCCCGGTGTGAGTTGTCGTCGAACCGGGGAACCGACATCGAACCAGGTGGTGGCCCTGGTTCGACGTCGGTTCCGTGGTTCGATGCGACCGCGGTACCGCGCGTCAGCTCACCGCGCCCGACCGGGCTCCCGACCACAGGTCCACGTCGAGCACCCCGACCGAGTGCTCGTCGATGCGGCGGAGTTCGTCGTCCGTGAACGACAGGTTGCCGAGCGCGGCGACGTTCTGCTCGAGCTGCTCGACCCGCGACGCACCGATCACGAGCGAGGTCACCCGCTCGTCACGGAGTGCCCAGGCGAGCGCGAGCTGCGCCAGGCTCTGGCCGCGCTCGGACGCGATGTCGTTCAGCGCCCGCAGGTGGTCGACGACCTCCGGGGTGAGCGACCCGGCATCGAGCGACTTGCCCGCCGCCGCTCGCGAGTCCTCCGGCACCCCGTCGAGGTACCGCCCCGTGAGCAACCCCTGCGCGAGTGCGGTGAAGCCGATGACGCCGAAGCCGAGGTCGCCGGCGGCGTCGAGGAGCCCCTCGTCCTCGATCCACCGGTTGAGCATCGAGTACGACGGCTGGTGGATGAGCAGCGGCGTCCCGAGGTCGCGGAGGATCTCGGCGGCCTGCCGGGACCGGTCGGCGTCGTAGGAGGAGATCCCGACGTAGAGCGCCTTGCCCTGCTGGACGGCGGTGTGCAGCGCGCCCATGGTCTCTTCGAGCGGCGTCGACGCGTCGAGGCGGTGCGA